>JACQZD010000173.1 GCA_016207865.1 Nitrospirota bacterium | reverse complement strand
TAATTCTGCAATCTCTCTCCGGCTCTTTTCATAAGCCTCCTGAATTTTTTTGTAATCATCAACAATAGTTCCTTCTTTGAATTTAATTTTATTAGCCATTTCCCTTATCTTGTCAGGATTGACCCTTGCCTTTATCTTTACCCAAAAGTGAATCCCATCGCCGATAAAAGTCCTTTTTTTATCAAGTATCTCCACTTCCATAATCCCTGATGCCAAAACCTGTACCTCGTCTTTTGTTAATTGAAAATTCTCCACTTTTGTATAGCTCTCAACATAAGTCCCTACCTGCTCAAGGGCAATCTGTTTTGCACTAAGCAGTGCCCTGCTCTCTGCAACTGAGGGGGTCTCACCATCGCCCATGTTGTATGTGCCTTCTGAAATAATTTCTTTTGTCTCTGACGAGCCAATGGTGGGGAACAATAAAAAGGTTAGAGCTATGAGGCATGAGGGGGCAATCAGTTTTGCAAGGGAAAATCTTGAGTTATGATAAAGTGCCATTTCAACCCCTTTTTCACTGTGGTTGTCATTCCGGCTTGTCCGGAATCTCGGAACGAGTCGTACCGACTTTCCTTAGTATAAGTAAAAAAGAAGGATTCCCGACGCGCTTCGCTTGCGGGAATGACGTTTATTGATGAACGATCAACATGTACACAAGATTTACCGGACACTGCTGCCCCCCTGTTTAAAAAAGGCGTTAATGATAACCGCTTATGACCTGCACAAATATATCATAGTATCATTACTCATTACAAATAACTTTTGATTGCTACAAACTTTTTGTTATACTATGGGTAAGTATCGCAAAGAGAGGAGGCGACTATGTCAGTAAAGGAAATAATAAAAAATGAAATTGACAAACTTCCTGAAAATCTTCTTGCTGAAGTTTTTGATTTCATCCAGTTTTTAGAAAGTAAGAGGGACAGAATTCTGCTTGCAAGGGCTTCTCAGGAATTATCCAGAGCTTCATTCAAAAAAGTTTGGGACAACGAAGAGGATGCTGTCTATGACAGCCTATAAAAGAGGAGAAATTGTCCTTGTTCCATTTCCCTTTAGTAATCAAACCGCTACTAAAAAACGACCGGCAGTAATTGTAAGCTCCGATGCCTATAATGATACCTCGTCAGATATTGTTATTATGGCTGTTACCAGTCAGATAGAAAAAACTTTTGAGATAGGAGCATGCCTGATAAAAGATTGGAAGGCATCGGGTTTATTAAAACAGTCTTCTATAAAACCAGCTATATCAACTATTGAGCAGGCTCTTGTTCTGAGAAAATTAGGCGACCTTTCTTCTGAAGACATAATTTCGATGGAAAATGCTTTAAAGAAACTTTTAAACTTGGGATAAAATGAGAATAAATTGAAGGCCTTTTATATGCTCAAATATACTCCATAGTGCTTTTAAGCCTCTGCGCCATTTCTTTTAAGACAGAAAGCAGAACCTTGGGCTCTTCCTTGAGTATGATTTCAAAATTATCCTGAGAGATGGATAAGATTTCCGTATCAGGCCCGTCGGCAACAGCCGCGGCTGTCCTTGGCGATTGTATGAGCATTGACATCTCGCCGAAATAATCTCCCTCTTTCATGGTTTTAAGCGTCTGCTTGTTTTTGCTGATGCTGACTGCGCCTGAAAGGACAAAAAACATATCGCTTCCAATATCGCCCTCTTTGAATATTATCTCTCCGGAGTTATAAGATTTTCCGAATTTTTTCATAAGCCGCCGGTGTTTTTTATCTGATACCTGAGGCTCAAGAAAAACTCCTTTCAGCAGCAGCGCCTCCTTTTTCCTGACATTTGCAATAACCTCTATGCCGAACAGTATGACAGAAAACGAATAGTAAACCCACACAAAAAGAATGAAAACTGCCTTCAGCGAGCCGAAGGCAACTCCGTAATCAGGATTATATGTGAGAAAAATAGAAAACAGCGGGCTCATCAAAGCCCAGAGCAGTGCGGTAACAGCGGCGCCGGTCAGTATATAGCCTGTTTTTAATTTTACAGGCGAAAAGATGAGATAAAAAAAAGACATAAACAGCATTATCATAAACAGCGGCGCAGCAATATTGACTGCCTCAAGAAAAAAGGGAAGTTTTTTAAAGATGGTGTTGACAATAACGGAATAAAATATCTGGCTTAAGACAAGCAGTGTAAAAAGCGTTAATATCATCAGCACTGCGGCTGAATCAAAAAGCTTTGCCTTGAGAAACGATATTTTTTTGTCTGATTTATATATTTTTAAAAACGCATTCCTCAGTCCGCCTGCTAGCGGCGTGATGGACCAGAAAAGAGCCACGACGCTCAATATCCCCCATACATTTTTATGCTGTGAAAGGGAGAAAATTTCATTTGTGATAACTGTTTTAAATTGCGGGAACATCTGAGAGGCAAGGGCTTCAACGCCCCTGAGCGCCGCCTGTGATGACAGTATGAAATTGCCGAGCAAGTAAATTACAAGAAGCAGAAGCGGAATAAGGGCGAAAAAACTGTAGTAGGCAAGCGCGGCAGATGTACCGGTGTTGTTATTTTTCTGGAATGACTTTGCGGACTCTTTTAAAATAAAAAAAGAATCGGCTATTTTTTCCCTGAATCTTGTTGGCATTTCTCCATTGTTGCGGCAGTATCCTTAATGCACTGTTTATCTTCAGAGTTTTCACATACCGACATAGCCCGCATGTAATAATTCATGGCGTCTTTGAAGGCCCCCTGTCCGGCAAACAGGTCACCGATGCCTGTTAAATCCATGGCAATTTTCCTGCCTGCCCCGAGTTCCTTGTCAAGCGACAGGGCGTGTTCAAATAATTTTTTTGAAGCCTCGTATTCGCCCCTTTTTGCCTTTAGGCCTGCGATGAGCCGCAGGGAATTTGCCTCTTCATCTTTATCGCCGGATTTTTTATTTAATTCAAGCCCCTTCTCAGCATATGTCAGGGCTGAAGAAAAATCGCTTTTTAAAAATGCGATTCTGCCTTTGAGATTATAAATTCCTCCTTCTGTACGGCAGTCATCCCTGCAAAAATTCAATGCCCTCTCAGTCCATTCTAAAGCCGGACCATAATTTCTATCATCCAGATAAAGCATTGCCTTTATAAATGCGGCATCGGAATACCGTGATGCGTGATGCGTGATGCGTGATGTGTCCAGTATTTCATCAGCGTATTTGCGGGCATTAGCATTGTCTCCGAGTTTGTGATGCACAACTGCCATATTGACAAGGTTTATCGCAATGCCGTCAGTATTTTCAATGGAACGGTTGAGCCTCAGGGCTTCGGCATAAGAACTCAGCGCCCTTTTATAATGCCCTTTTTTAAATGCTGACTCTCCCTGCTGATTAAATTCAATTGCCTGTTTTTGCACGTCTGACAGGGAAGGCGGGGTATGTCCGCAGCCGGCCGCTGTGAACAGTAGACAGTAAACAGTGAACAGTAAAAGACCGAAATTGAGAAGTTGAGAAGTTGAGAAGTTGAGAAATGAAGAAGGTGGTTTTTTTTTCTCGTCCTCATAACTTCTTATCTTCTTATCTTCTGACTGCTGACTTCTGTTCATGGTGTTATTCATAGCTGTCCATTTTCAGCGCCTTTTCTTTCGGCTGTTCAATGTATGAGCTTATGGGCCAGACCTGTTTAACTGAATCAAGGACTTCTTTTGTGCTGTCGGTAATTTCATTGCCCTTTTCAATGATAGGCGTGAGTTGCGATGCGGAGTTTTTTAATTCTTCTGTGGCTTTCCGTACATTTTCAAGGCTTTTGTCTACCTTTTCCATTATCTGAGGGATATCTTTATCAATTTTCTTAATCATCGCCCCTGCTGTTTCAAGCGTCTGTTTTGCTGAACTGATTACAGGGTCAACTTTTGAAGTGATTGCTGAAATATTCTTATTCGTGTCTTTCAGCAGGGTGTCAAGATGCTGTCTTGTCGCATCAATATCAGCGGTCACCTTTTTGACATTTTTCAGGGCCTGCTTAATATCGCCGTTCGGGTCATTGACATATTGAAATATCTGCCTGATATCAGAAAACAAAGGCTTGATTTCAGCCTTAAGCTCTTCAGCCATCTCGCTAATGCCTTTTTCTCTTTCAAACGGTATGACTCCGGTTGTCTCAATCTCTTTTGCCTCAGGCGCTCCGCGGGTTATTTCAATAATACTCTCGCCGATAAGCCCTTCCTTTGCCAGCTTGGCCCTTGAATCAGTCCGTACCCACTTCATGTATTTTTTGTTTATGGACAACTCTACGGTTACCCGCGCGCTGTCATCAAGCAGCACCTTCCGGACCTTGCCTATCTTAAATCCCCTGAGTTTTACCGCCATGCCCTCATTTAAATCCTGCCCGCTTTCAGTAACAAAGAATATCGTTGTCTTGGGGATAAATATATCCTGCTGAATTCCAAGGAATACCGCCACAAGCACTATTCCGGCAATTGCCGTGATGACAAATATGCCTATCTTTTTCTCAATGCCTGCAAACCGCGGGTCTGTTTCTTTTATCATCGCCATAGTTTTCTTGTTTTTAACTTTTATCTGTCAACTGTCAACCGTTGACTGTTAACTTATATTATATCCTGACAACAACATCTGCCTGCATATTTTTTACAGAAAGTTCGTTTGTTGTTATATATACGGATGTTCTGCCTGGTTTTTCTGCATGAAATTTTGCAGTCAGCCTTTCCAGTCTTTCTGCCGTTTCATGCCCCATACCTTCAAGCAGGGAGTCATAGATCATTAATTCAGGCTCCATGAGCAGCGCCCTGACAAGCCCGATAATCCTTTTTTCATGAGCAGGCAGGGGCCCGGGAAGCCTGCCGATATGCTCTGAAAAATACGACCGGCTCACGCCGAGCTGTTTATAAACCTCAATAATACTGTCTTCAACATCTGCCGGCTTTTTCCCGGAATGATACCATAACGGAAGGGTTATGTTTTCCCATACCTTAATGTTGCTGATAGTGCCTCCGTCTGACAGGACTACTCCTGTCCGCCTGAAAAGATTCAGACATTCCCTTGCGGGAATGGAATATATTTCTCTGTCAAAAAGAAAAACCCTGCCGCTCACCGGCTTCCTGATGCCTAAAATTGCGTCCAGCAGGTCCTTCTTTGCATCTTCGGATGCAGCAATTATCTTGTATGCAGAGCTTTTTTTTATCTCAATTGACAGCGGTGCAATATTTTCAGTGATAATCCCTTCAAGCCTTATCATATAAACGCTATAAAAGTAATTATACCATCAAATATGAATACAAGAAACAGGCTCTGCATGACTGCCTTTGTTGCAGCCTGCGGTATTTCAGTGATGGAGTCCCTGACGCTGAGTCCCTGATAGCAGGATATGACGGCAATCAGCAGTCCGAATACAAGACTCTTCAGCAGAGAAACTGCCACCTCAAAAAAACTCAGCGCTAAGAATATGCCCTTAAGATGCTGGAGAAAAGGAATATCCATGATGAGTGAGGTTAGCGCCAGTCCTCCGGCCACAGCCGTTAACTGAAAATATAAGGTAATGATAAAAACAGACACGGTAATCCCGAGTACCCTCGGGACAAGGAGGTAATCCATGGGGTCAATACCCATAATCCGCAGGTGGTCCAGCTCTCTGTTTACCTTCATAGCGCCGAGCTCCGAGGCTATGGCAGTGCCGCTCCTTGCTATGATTATTATGGCTGCAAGCAGGGGTCCGAGTTCTCTCACAACGGTCCAGATTAATATCTTCTCAGTAAGCACGGCATTGGACCCGGCGAGGTTTGTAATCTGGGTGATAATAACAAGCCCTATAAGCATGCCCAACAACGCTATTTTACTGAGTGCCTCTACGCCGGTAAAATATATTTGCTTATACAGGACTGACCTGACAGGTGAGATTTTTAATACGGGAAGGTTTTTTAATGAATAACCGAACAGTTCATAGTACCCTTTTGCATACCTGCCGATATTAATGATACTGCCCCCGATACCGCGGGCATTAATAAGCGGTGACATAACCAAATTTTATCATACTTTGCGGGTTAAATCAGGTAATTATGTAACGTGCGGGATTTAAAAACAATGTTTTTAAATCCCGCACAGAAATTTCCGGTGTTTATCAGCGTTTTCCGGTGCGCACCCGTATTGTGTTGCCATGAGCTTCAAGCCCTTCCGCATCTGCAAGGGTTTTAACAGTATCTGCAAGACGCATAAAACCTTGTTTTTTGAAATCAATCAGGCTTGAGCGTTTGACAAAGTCATAAACCCCGAGCGAAGAGGAAAATCTTGCAGTGCCTCCTGTGGGAAGCGTATGATTGGGACCTGCGGAATAATCACCGAGCGGTTCAGGACTCCACTTGCCTAAAAAAATTGCCCCTGCGTGTTTTACTGCAGGGAGAAATTTTTCCGGCTTTGCAGTCATTATCTCCAGATGTTCAGGGGCAATCTTATTGGCAATATCAAAGGCGTCATCAATGCGCTTCACAATTATTATTGCGCCGTATCTGCCCAAAGATTTTTTTGCGATAGTCTTTCTTTTAAGGGCTGTTAATTGAGAGGCAAGTTCCTGAGCGGTATTTTTTGCCAGCAGTCCGGAATCAGTAATGAGGATTGCAGATGCCATTTCATCGTGCTCGGCCTGGCTCAGCAGGTCTGCCGCGATAAATGACGGAACAGCGGTTTTATCCGCTATTATCAGCACCTCGCTCGGGCCTGCAATCATGTCTATGTCAACTTCGCCGAAGACAAGCCTTTTTGCAGTCGCAACATAGATATTACCGGGACCGGCTATTTTATCAACTTTTTTTATTGTTTCAGTGCCGAAAGCCATTGCGCCTATTGCCTGCGCGCCGCCGATTCTATAAATTTCATGCAGGCCGAGCATTCTTATTGCGGACGCTGAATAAGGATTTATTACGCCTCCGGGGGCCGGCATGCATAAGGCGATTTCCTTTACTCCGGCAAGCAAAGCAGGTATCACAGTCATTAAAACTGTTGAAGGGTATGACGCCTTGCCGCCGGGGATGTAAACGCCGGCCCTTTCAATAGGTCTTATTATCTGTCCGAGAGTGATGCCGTTTTCTGAAAAGGTCCATGATTTTTCTTTTTGCTTCTTGTGGAATGCAATTACGCGCCGCGCTGAAAGCTCAAGCGCCCGGACTACTTTTTTATCAGCCTTATCGGCAGCGGAGGCGAGTTCTTTTTTGCTTATCAGAAAACTTGTTATTTTGACTGAATCAAACTTCTCCGTGTATTTTTTTAAAGCCCGGTCTCCGTTTCTCCTCACATCATCAAGGATTTTCCGCACCATAGGCTCAACGCCGCCTCCGGCGGCCAGTCTTGTTTTAAGAAATTTTAAAAATGCATTGACTTGTTTTTCCCTCAGTATTTTCATCGTATCCTCTTAATTTTTGCGCCGAGCGGTTTTAGTTTTTCCTCTATCTGCTCATAGCCCCTGTCAAGGTGATAGACCCTGTCAACAACAGTCGTTCCCTTTGCGGCAAGCCCTGCAATTACAAGCGAGGCGCTGGCTCTCAGGTCCGTTGCCATCACAGGCGCGCCGGTTAATGACGGGATGCCTCTGACAGTTGCTGTTGCGCCCTGTATCTTTATGTTGGCGCCCATACGCTTTAATTCTGCAACATGCATGAACCTGTTTTCAAATATGCTCTCAGTAATTAGGCTTGTGCCGTCTGCAATGGACATTAAAGTCATAAATTGCGCCTGCATGTCAGTCGGGAAACCGGGATAAGGCATGGTCTTTACATCAACCGGTTTTAATCTTTCTGGCCCCTTAACCCTTACTCCGTCAGATTCCTGATTTATAATAAGCCCCGCCTCTTTGAGCTTAATAACCATGGCGTCAAGATGAGAAAAATTGCAATTTTTGATTTTTATATCTCCGCCTGTAATTCCTGCGGCGGCCAAAAACGTCCCGGCCTCTATCCTGTCAGGTATGATGCGATAGTTAAAGGGCTTAAGATTCTCAACCCCGTTTATCCTGATAACGCTTGTGCCTGCGCCTTGAATCTCAGCGCCCATTTTAATTAAGACATTCGCAAGGTCCACCACCTCAGGCTCCATTGCCGCATTTTCAAGCATGGTGACGCCGTCTGCGAGCGAAGCGGCCATCATGAGATTTTCCGTGCCTGTGACTGTCGGGATGTCAAAATAAATAGATGCGCCTTTCAGCCGCCTTGCCTTAACATGCACATATCCTTCTGTAAGATGTATCTCAGCGCCCATTTTCTCAAGCCCCATAAGATGCAGGTTGATGGGTCTTGCGCCGATGGCGCAGCCCCCGGGAAGCGAAACTTTTGCCTCGCCCATTCTTGCGACCAGCGGGCAGAGGATAAGGACAGAGGCGCGCATGGTCCTTACAAGGTCATAAGGCGCTTCCACCGAGGTTATATTATCGGTCTTCAGCGTTACCTTGTCCCCGCTGAACTGGAAACCTATGCCGAGCCGGGCCAGGAGTTTGCCCATCGTTGCTATGTCTTTCAGATTCGGGACATTGGAAACTATATTTTCTCCGGGGCTGAGAATAGACGCAGTCATTACTGGAAGCGCGGCATTCTTTGCTCCGCCGATGTTTACCTCGCCCCTTAGGGGCACGCCGCCTTCAATTACTAATTTTTCCATGTTGCCTGAATTATCCTCTCAATGCCGGCATAATCTTTTGTAATTTCAATTTCCTCATATCCGGACGCCTTAAGCATATCTGCAACATCAGCCGACTGTCCAGCGCCTAATTCAAGCATAATAATACCATTATTTTTAAGAAAGCGCCCTGAGACCGGTATTAATTTCCTGTAAAAATCAAGCCCGTCCGCCCCGCCGTCAAGGGCCATTGCAGGCTCCCAGTCTTTTACCTCGGGCTGAAGGGTATTTATGTCGCCGGTCCGTATGTAAGGAGGGTTTGAGATAATCAAATCAACAGTGAACAGTGAACAGTGAACAGTGAACAGTTTTTTGAGGGGTTCAAACAGGTTGCCTTTTAAAAAAGAGACATTTTTTATGCCGTTGGTTTCTGAGTTTTTTATTGCATATGCAATTGCAGTATCAGATATGTCAGTGCCGTAGACCTCTGCCTCAGGGAATTCCTTTGCAAGCGCAAGGGCAAGGCACCCGCTGCCGGTGCATAAATCAAGAACAGCGAAGGATGAAGGTTTCTCTGTGCCTTTGCCCCTTTGTGCCTTTGTACCTTGCCTCATAACTCTTAACTCATAACTCTTAACTGCCTTTACGGCGTGTTCTGCCATTAATTCCGTCTCAGGCCTCGGTATCAAAACTCCGCTGCCTGTGATTAACTTCAGCCCTAAGAATTCTTCACTGCCTAATATGTATTGAAGGGGTTCGCGGCAGAGCCTTCTTTGCAGTATTTCTTCAACGGCACTTATCCTGTCATCGCTCAACGCCGGATTGTTAGCATACATCTCAGACGTGTCAATGCCAAGCCCCTGCCGCACAATGACTTCCGCTTCTTTTTCCGCGGATTCCACCTGTGCGGCTTTAAGGGTTTTTGCAACTCTGTTTAATATCTCAAGTGTCTTCATAATTTGTTAATACAAACATATTAATTTAAATACAAGCAGTTCCCATGCAGAGGCATACCTGCCTATAAAATCTCTACGGCAACAACCTTTAAACATGCCATGTTGCAATTTCTGTAATTGCAAAATCTATCAGGGAAAAACTTTAAAATGCTTTGTAACATGGCATCTCAATAATCTTTGTTGCGTTGTAGAGATTTTAGAGACAGATATGCCTCTGCAATAACATCTATAATCCTTTGCTTCCTTTACGCTTCTTTCAGACTCTCCGCCTGATAATATGCTATAAGGGCGTCTATTGTCTCATCAAGGTCGCCCTCCATGACCATGCCGAGTTTATGCAGGGTAGTGCCGATCCTGTGGTCTGTAATCCTGTTTTGAGGAAAGTTATAGGTCCTTATTTTTTCGCTCCTGTCGCCTGTGCCGACCTGAGTCTTTCTCTCATGCGCCCTTTCCTTTTCCTGCCTTTCAACTTCAAGGTCATAAAGCCTTGAGCGCAAAACCTTCAAGGCCTTTTCCCTGTTTTTAATCTGAGAACGGCTGTCCTGGCACTGCACTATCAGCCCTGTCGGTATATGAACAATCCTCACTGCCGAATATGTTGTGTTGACGCCCTGCCCTCCGGGACCTGATGCGCAGTAAGTGTCAACCCTTAATTCCTTTTCATCAATTTTAAGGTCAACCTCCTCAGCCTCTGGCAGCACTGCAACCGTGGCAGTGGACGTATGAACCCTTCCTGAGGTCTCTGTAACAGGAACCCTCTGCACGCGGTGTACCCCGCTTTCATACTTTAACCGGCTGTATGCGCCCTTGCCCTGTATGGAGGCGACGACCTCTTTTAAGCCCCCTATGCCTGTTGAGCTGATGTCTATGGTCTCCACCTTCCAGCGTCTGCCCTCTGCGTATTTAGTGTACATCCTGAAAAGGTCAGAGGCAAAAAGCGCGGCTTCATTCCCGCCCGCGCCAGCCCTTATTTCAAGGATAATATTTTTTTCATCCCTCGGGTCTTTTGGAACGAGCATCAGCTTCAGCTCGTCTTCAATCTTTGATTTCTTTTCCTTAAGCTCAGTAAGCTCTGATTCAGCGAGCTCTTTTAAGTCGTTATCCCCTTCTGACTTTAAAATTTCCTCAGACTCTTTTATGTCGGAAAGAGTCTTTTTATACTCTCTGAATTTTTTGACAGGCCCGGCTATCTCCGCCTGCTCTTTGGAATACTTCTGATACTGCGTGAAATCGGAAAACACCGCCTGCTCAGTCAGGAGCCGCGCAAGCTCTTCATATTTATTTTCAATTGCCTCAAGTTTTTCAATCAGCATTGCCTTCACCTTTTTTTCTTTCTGCAATTACTGCTTCCATATTCAGAGCCTCTTTAAGCGCAATTATCGCGACTTCCACCTGATCATTCGTGGGCGTCTTTGCAGTGAGATGCTGGAGCCACAACCCGGGTTTGGTCATCAACCGTACAAGAGGATTGTCAATTTTTTTTGAGCTGAACTTTATGAATTCATAAGAAAGCCCTGCGATCAGCGGGATAAGCACCACGCGCGACAGGAATTTTTCAATAAACGGCCAGTCTTTGGGGATAGATGAGAAAATCAATATGCTTAAAATCATTACGATCAGCAGAAAACTCGTGCCGCACCGCGGATGAAGGATGCTGTAATTTTCAATATTCTCCACGGTCAGCTCCACGCCTGCCTCATGCGCATATATTGTCTTATGTTCCGCGCCGTGATACTGAAAGACCCTTTTGATGTCCTTATTTATGCTTATCAGTACGACATACAAAAGAAAGAAAAAGATCCTTATTACTCCGTCTACAAGGTTAAATGCAATTGAATTTTCCGCAACTGTTTTAAATACAAGGCCCAGAAGCTTTGTGGCATAAAGCGGAAGGAGAATGAATATTACTATGCCTAACACAAAGGCTAAAAACACGGTGATGCCCATTGAAAAAGAGGACGGTTTTTTTTCTTCTTCGGGCATTGCCTTTTCAGCAGAGTAAGTTATTGCCTTAATCCCGAGCATTAATGACTGCACAAGCGCAACCACGCCTCTGATTACAGGTTTCTTAAGCAGTTTGGGCAAAGGCGGGATTTCCTCTTTTTTGACAAAAATTTCCTTATTAGGACCCCTCACCGCCACAGTCCACGCATTAGGAGACCTCATCATCACGCCTTCAATTACAGCCTGTCCGCCGATGTTTTTCATATATAGTTAGTCTAAAAAATGCAAAGCTTAAATAAGGCAGATGTTGCGAAAAAATTTATTTTTTGATACCTAAACGTACTGTTAACTAATGGCTGTTGTATTATTTTATTGATAAACGAAATGAAGATAATTTCAAGATATTTATCAAGTTAAATAAATTTTTGAGTAATGTCTGCCTTATTGGTAACATTATTGCAGACTTAACCTTTCCAAACAAAAAAAGGAAACTCATTATCCGGCAAAAAATGAGTTTCCTTTTTTTGTAAGCGCAGCTACTTCTTTGCGTATTTTCTCTTAAACTTCTCAACCCTTCCTTCAGCGTCAACCAGCTTTTGCTTTCCGGTAAAGAAAGGATGGCATTTTGAGCAGATGTCCACATGTATTGACGGCTTTGTTGACTTTGTGATAAAAGTCTCTCCGCACGCGCAGACCGCCTTTGCCTCTTTGTATTCTGGATGAATTCCTTCTTTCACAACAACCTCCATTTGAATTGTAATCTTATAACTATAACAGAATCAGGGAAAGTATTTCAATAGCCGGGGTTAGTTGTGTCAAATACCGATTGTTAGCGTGTCTTGCACGCTGTCATTGCGAGAAACGAAGTGACGAAGCAATCTCGTCCAAGGAACAACACATTAGTTCAGAGCCTTGCGTCAGCAAGCCGTTTTTTGTAAGCATCCTCGGTCTTTCGTTCTATTTCCTTGAGCCGAACGGCAATCTGGCCGCAGACCGCAGAAAGAAGAATCAGATGATTGTAAGTAAATGCATTTTTTGTCTCCGGGCTGCCTAAGAATATAAAACCCAGCACTTCATTTTCATGCACAAACGGCGAAACTATGAAGGAGCGGGCTGAATAATATCTGCCTTCAAATCCGGGGTGTTCTGCAATATCCTTGATTAAAAACGGCGATTTGTTTTCAAAAATTCTTTCAGAAAGCGGGTTTGTCTTCTCCACGCTGCACGTAGCACCTATATTAGATGAATTGTAAATGTCAAACTCATCATTAAACTGATTCCATAGGGCGATAAAACCCATTTTGGCAGGCGTTATGTCGTTCATAACCTGCTGGAAGACCACACTTGCCAGTTTTTTTATGTCGTCAATCTCAGGCACCAGCCTGCCTATCTCATATAATGCGGCAAGCTCTGTGTTCAGGGCCCTTACCCTCTCAATGAGGATTGTGATTATAACCCTAAGCAGTTTGACGCCGTCTGCGGCATTTGCCTCTATGACTTTGAAAAAATCATTATAATCCATTCTCCAGAGTACCGTATCCTCCCTTGCAACGACATCCGCAGACCTGTACTCACCACCGAAAACCCCCATCTCACCGAAAATATCACCCTGTTCAAGTATTGCAAGAGTCTTGTATTTGCAGGCTTCACGGTTAATTACCTTTCTGACCTCTGCACTGCCCGAATGGATTATATACATCATATTGGAGTGGTCGCCTTCGCGGATGATGCGGTTGTCTTTTTGAACCCGTTCATCTTTTAAAAGTGATGCCAGCAGGCGCAGGGCTTCGTCTTTTATTCCTGAAAAAATAGGGATTGCTTTAAGGAGTTTTAAGTTATTTTCCATAGGTCCTGCCGGTCCCTGAGACGCCCGGGCTTCCGGATGCAGGCTTTTGAGCGTCTGTACCGGACATCTGAGTCTGGAACATTATCCTCAAATCATTGGGATTATTGCTTACGCTTAAGGCGTCTTCCTTTGTGATGACTCTGTTTTTTGCAAGCTGGAGGAGGTGCTGGTTCATCGTCTGCATTTTATACAGAGAGGCCGAGTCATTAATCATCTTATCAATGGCACCCGTCTTTCCTTCCTCAATCATTTTCCTGATGGAAGGCGTGTTAATCATTACTTCAATGACCGCCGTCCTGCCCTTGCCGTCCGCGCTCTTAATAAGTCTCTGCGACACTGTGGCGCACAGGGTCATTGCAAGCTGCATCCGGACCTGATGCTGCTGCTCCGGAGAGAATGTGTCTATTATGCGGTCTATGGACTGTTTTGCATCGTTCGTATGAAGCGTGCTAAAGACGAGGTGGCCTGTCTCAGCGGCAGTCATTGCAATGGTAATAGTCTCAGCATCCCTCATTTCGCCGACGAGTATAACGTCAGGGTCCTGCCTTAAAGCCCTTTTTAATGCCGCAGAGAATGAAAGCGTGTCAAACCCTATCTCGCGCTGGTTTATCGTGCATTTTTTATCCTTATGAACGAACTCAAGCGGGTCTTCAATAGTTATTATATGAAGCGGACGGTTTTCGTTTAAGTGGTCTATCATGGCGGCAAGCGTGGTGGATTTTCCGCTTCCCGTGGGACCAGTGACAAGAATTATCCCCTGATTTCTGAATACGAGTTCTTTAAAGACCTCTGGGAGCGCAAGCTGGTCCAGCGTCTTAATTTCCATGGGAATGGCCCTGAAAACTGCGCCCATGGACCCCATCTGGTAAAACATATTTCCCCTGAACCTTGCAAGCCCTTCAACAAAATATGAGAAGTCAAGCTCGCGCTCAGCCTCAAATTTTTTAATCTGGGAATCCGAGAGCATCGGGAGCAGAAACGCTTTTATCTCATCCCTGCCCACCGGAGGATATTCTGCGGGCATAAGCTCTCCCTTAATCCTCATGAGAGGCGGTCTGCCGACCTTAAGGTGAAGGTCTGAGCCGCCCCTTTCCACAAGCGCTTTCAGATATTCGTCTATTTTCATATTTATTGCGGTCTGGACTGCTGCGCAGAAAGAATTTTGCTTCGCACTGATTCAGAGTTGTTGGCCTTGGACACGGCCTGCTCCATTGTGATAGCCCGCTCTTTTACAACAAGTTCGGCAAGCGCGGTTTCAAGCGTGCACATGCCGAATTTTGTCCCTGTTTCAATGGCGCTGTAAATCTGGTGCGTCTTGCCCTCGCGGATGAGGTTGGCTATTGCCGGCGTTACTATCATAATCTCCCTTGCGGCAACCCTGCCTTTGCCGTCGGACCTCAGCAGGAGCTGCTGGCAGACTACCGCCTTTAAGGTGGCGCTCAACTGCACCCGTATCTGCTGCTGCTGGTGAGAAGGGAATACGTCTATAATTCTGTCAACGGTCTGCGGTGCGTCCTGCGTATGAAGCGTTGCAAATACAAGATGTCCTGTCTCTGCCGCAGTCAGCGCTAGGGAAATTGTCTCAAGGTCTCTCATCTCACCCACAAGAATTACATCAGGGTCCTGCCTAAGGGAGTGTTTCAATGCTTCAAGGAATGTGCGCGTCTGTGCACCGACCTCCCTCTGTCTGACAACGCAGTTTTTCATTTCATATACAAACTCTATCGGGTCCTCTACTGTAAGAATATGGTCCCTTCGTTCAACATTAATTATATCAATAAGGGATGCGAGCGTGGTTGACTTGCCCGAGCCTGTGGGACCGGTGACAAGGATAAGCCCGCGCGGGAGCCTTGTAAGAGAGACTATGGCTTCAGAAAGCTTCAAATCCCTTGTGTTCGGAATCTTTGAGGGGATGAGCCTGAGGACCGCGCTTACGCCGTTTTGCTCCAGCAGGACATTTACCCTGAAGCGGCTGAGGCCCGGGATGCTGTATGAAAAATCAAGCTCCAGCTTTTCCTCAAAATGCGCAATCTGGTCGCCGTAAAGCATGCTGTAAATAAGCGCCTTGGAATCTTCGGGCGTAAGCGGCTGTAAGCCCTGCAGGGGTTCAATATGCCCGCGCACCCGGACCATCGGCGCCCTGCCGGCAATCAGGTGTATGTCAGATGCGCCGTTTTCTACCGCAGCTTTCAGAATATCAACTATTTCCATGAGGTGAACCTTATATGTTTTTACATTTTAGCCGGAGATTTGTCAACTTAAAAATGCGGATACTACCTTTAATAATTAATATTTCTGCTTACAATGCAGGTTATAACAAAAAATCCATAATCTCAGTAAGAATATCTTTTAACACAGGAGGTTCTATGGTCAATCGCGGCTTTAATAATATCCATTGTGTCGTTATCCAAATCAGATTTTATTTGTATTGTTGCCATGATAGCGCCTCCCCTCTTTTTGCTTATATTTTAGCTGAACTTGTCTTTTTCATCAAACGCTTCATTTCTTTGCCGATTTTTTCTTGCTTTTTTTGCTTTTGTCCGAGGGATAATGTACTTGTTTTTTTCCGTAATATCCGCTGACATCAAAAATATACCTGCCCCCTGTTCCCCTATGGAATATTAGTCAATATGGATAGTGTAATAAAGATAAATAGTTACGCCAAATAAACTATTTTTATTTTATTGAATCGGCTAAAAAATCATGCTATTATCCGTAAAACTATCTAATAACTGGTCCCCCCTCGCCCTGTGGCGGCTCGACCGGTTCATTATTTAGGTAGGAACAAAATGCAGACAATCGGAAAAAGAATAGCAATATTTCCTACTGAGATTCGCATATCGTCACCGAAAAATATATCCATGCTGCTCTTCATGCCTATCTGGCTTATCGGGTGGACAATAGGCGGTAGTGTCGTCATGTGGCAAGTCATATCAGGACAAAACAAGGAGGCATGGTTCTTGATTATTTGGCTTTGTGGTTGGCTGGTAGGTGAATTATTTGTGCTTTATGCTTTTCTTTGGGGCGCTTTTGGTAATGAAATAATTACAGCAGAGCACTACAGTATAAAGATCAAACGCTCCATATGATGAAAATCAACTTCAACCTATAATAATCGGCTCAAGACTGTCGCGTGAAAACGTGTGTCTTAGCCGAGGCGTTCCCCTTCGCTCCGCTGAGACGGCATATGACGACTATGTCGTCAAAAAAGAACATTTTTAAGTGCCTTAAAAAATTATTGTAATCTCCGTTTGACACTGCACAGGCTTT
>JACQZD010000177.1 GCA_016207865.1 Nitrospirota bacterium | reverse complement strand
CGCGTGGTATGCCGGCGTTGAAGCATCTTCCGCCAGCCGTCTTGTGACGAGAAATGCCATATCCCTTGTGTTCCCCCTGCCCATTTCATACAAGGAAAAGATCCGTCAGATACCGGGCGTAAAGACAGTTTCCTACGGCAACTGGTTCGGCGGTGTCTATATTAATGAAAAAAACTTTTTCCCGAATTTTGCAATTAACCCGGAAACCTATCTTGAGTTATATCCTGAGATTGTCATACCTCCGGACCAGAAGGCTGCTTTTATCCGGGACAGAAAGGGATTTGTCGCAGGCCGTAAATTAGCCGATAAATACGGGTGGGAAATCGGCGATGCCGTAACACTGAAAGGCACGATTTTTCCGGGCGAATGGGAATTTGTGATGAGGGCGATATATAAAGGCAGGGACAAAACGGTTGATGAGACCCAATTCTTCTTCAGCTGGGATTACCTCAATGAGAGGCTTCAGAAAACCGCTCCTAACCGGGCCTGGCAGGCCGGTTTTTACATGATAGGCGTCACCAACCCCGGCATAGCCGCTGATGTTGCCGCTCAAGTTGACAAAACATTCAAAAACTCGCTTGCCGAAACACTTACAGAAACAGAAAAGGCATTTCAGATGAGCTTTATCTCAATGAGCGAGGCAATTGTTATTGCCATTGAACTGGTTTCGCTTGTGGTGATTATAATAATACTTGCCGTTGTAGCCAATACAATGGCAATGACTGCCCGCGAGCGATTCGTTGAATACGCAGTATTTAAAACCTTAGGTTTCGGCAAATGGCATATTACGGGATTGATATTAGGCGAATCATTGTTTATTACCATGACAGGATGCGCCCTCGGTATTGTCCTTACCTTTCCGGCGGCAAAGATATTCGGGGACGAGATGAGCACTTTTTTCCCTGTATTCAATGTGACAACAGAAACAGTCTATCTTGATATAGCAGCAGCTTTTATGGTCGGCGCCGCATCTGCGGTCATCCCTGCGTGGCGCGCGGTAAATATCCACATTGCCGACGGGCTGAGGAGCATAGGATAATGAAAATACCCTTTTCATACAGCATAAGGAACCTCTGGACCCGCAGGCTCACAACAATACTTACGGCCTCCGGCATGGCGCTTGTGGTATTTGTCTTTGCCTCAATTTTAATGCTGGCTGAGGGGCTTCAAAAGACCCTCGTTCAAAGCGGTTCATTTGATAATGTAGTGGTAACCCGCAAGGCTTCTTCATCAGAGGTGCAGAGCGGAATTGAACGCCTGCCCGCGTCAATAGTTGAAACCCTGTCTGAATCTGCTTTGGGAATTGACGGCAGGCCCATGCTGGCAAAGGAAATAGTAGTGCTTATCAATTTGCTTAAGCGCGGGACCAGCAAACCCGCTCAGGTGGTTATCCGGGGAATCGGCGGACATTCATTACCTTTGCGTCCACAGGTGAAACTTGCGGAGGGGCGCATGCCCCGGCCCGGCTCGTCTGAGATAATCACCGGTCAGAGCATAGCTAAAAGATTTAAAGGGGGAGGCATCGGCGAAACCCTCCGCTTTGCCGCGCGCGACTGGACAGTAGTAGGCATATTTGACGCCGGCAATACGAGTTTTGCCTCTGAAATCTGGGGCGATGCCGACCAGATGATGCCTGCATTCCGCAGGCCTGTTTATTCGTCAATAATCTTTAAGCTCCGCGACCCTTCTGAGTTTGAAAGGATTAAGGCGCACATTGAAGGCGACCCCCGTCTTACGCTTGAAGTCAGGAGGGAAACCAGATATTACGTGGACCAGTCAGAGATGATGGCAAAATTTCTCCGGATACTCGGAATTTCTCTGACTGCGATATTTTCTATGGGCGCCATAATCGGGGCGATGATTACCATGTATGCGGCAGTGGCAAACCGCACCGGCGAAATCGGCACCCTGCGCTCCATGGGTTTTCAGCGGAAAAATATCCTTATTGCATTTCTCATGGAATCACTGCTCCTCGGATTAATCGGAGGCTGTGCCGGATTGTTCTTCGCCTCGTTTCTCCAGATGTTTACCATTTCCACCATAAACTTCCAGACTTTTTCCGAGCTTGCATTCAGCTTTACGCTTTCGTTCAGCATTGTCTGCAAGGCCGTTGTCTTCTCTCTGATAATGGGAATTTCCGGCGGGGTGCTGCCGGCCTTCAGGGCGGCGCGCCTGAATATCGTAGACGCACTCAGAACAGTATAAAACACCCGCTATTTTCCCCTTGACAAAACATTTAACTAATGGTAGTTTAAAAATAGAATTTTAGAAGTTTTTGCGTTCCGAAGGGCCACAAAGACTTTTGACTCTGTGGCCCTATTTTGTTAAGGCCTTCTGAGATTTCAGTTTAAGGAGAAGGAGGTAAAAGCAATGACCCAGGGAACTGTGAAATGGTTTAACGACAGCAAAGGCTTTGGTTTCATTACGAGTGAAGACGGTAGTGACGTATTTGTTCACCACACGTCTATCCAGGGTAATGGATTCAAGAGTCTTGCAGAAGGTGAGAAGGTCAGCTTTGATACT
>JACQZD010000169.1 GCA_016207865.1 Nitrospirota bacterium | reverse complement strand
ATTTTAGTCCTATTTATAAAAAAGGAGGCAAGCATATGGAACTGGTTAATGTAAACAGGCTCGGTATAAGCAAGGACACCCCGGTTGAAGCCGCCGTAACGGCTAATTTCAACGGCGAAACTCGTGAAGTTGGTCTTTATCTTGCAATGGCGCGTCAGGCTCAGAGGCAGGGCTTTCCTGAGATAGCTGAGACCCTTAAAAGAATAGCGTGGGAGGAGGCGGAACATGCCGCCAGATACGCTGAGCTTAACGGACTTATCTCTGAGAGCACTAAAGAAAACCTTGAGAGGATGCTTAACGGCGAAATCGGCGCCAACAAAGGAAAAAGGGAAGCCGCTTTAAAGGCAAAAGAGGCGAACGTGGATGAAGCCCATGACCTTTTTGACGAGTCTTCGCGGGATGAGGCCAGGCATGCGATGATGCTCAAGGGTCTGCTTGAGAGGTTTTTTTAATACGACATGTATGTAACGAGAAAGGCAGATTATGCTATCCGCTGTGTTCTTTACCTGTCACGAAATGCCGGGCGGCTGGCAAGTGTTGACGAGATATCAAGGGTAGTGTATGTTCCCAGGTCATTTCTCGCAAAAATCCTTCAGCGTCTGATGAAGACAGGGATTGTAAGCTCTGTGCGGGGAGTTAAAGGCGGGTTTCAACTTGCTAAAAACCCTCAAAATATCAATCTCTTGGAGGTAATAGAAGCCATACAGGGACATTCGGCGGCAAATATATGCGCAATTGAGAAAAAAAAGTGCAGCCTGAGCGCCAAATGCGCGGTACATCCAGTCTGGCTGAAAATACGTAAAAAAGTTGAACAGGAGCTTAGAAAAAATAATTTTGCCAACTTGGCAAAACAGTGATAGAATATGCTTTAAGCTTTTAATGCTTGAGCAGTAAAAAGGAGGTTTTATGTATCCAATTTGGGAAGTGCCAAATTTAACTGCTGGAATTATTCTTGCGGTTATAGCAACCTTTCATATCCTGCCGTCTCACCTTTCAACGAGCGCCATGTGGTTTAACGTCTATATAGAGACTAAGGCCTACAAAGAGGACAAACCTGAATTACTTGAGTTTATCAGGAAATATTCCCTGCTTCTGCTTGTGTTCGCTTATGTCACGGGTTCATTAAGCGGTATAGGAATATGGTACGCCGCCACGGTCGCCAATCCGAGGGGCATATCGGGATTGATTCACAACTATGTCTGGGGATGGGCTACTGAATGGGTATTTTTCATAATTGAAGTCACAGGGATATTGATGGTGGTAATTGTCGGCATTTTGGCTTTTATGCTTTCACCCGGGAAGTGGATTGAGACGGGAAATTTCTTTGACGGATTTTTTAACAAGACATACTGGTCGCAGCTCTTAGTCAGGACGACTTTGATGTTTGCCATTGCAGCAGTTTACGCTATTGCGGCGGCGGCAAGGCTTAAGAATGAAGAGGTAAGAAAATTCATCATCAAGACAGCATCTAAATGGGGCCTTGCGGGCTTACTGCTCGGGGGAACGGCATTTTTCTGGTATCTGAAAACCATCCCAGCAGCAGGGCAGGAACTAATACAGACGTTTGCTCCGCAAGGGCTTAAGACAGGGATAATCGCATCCTTTGTCTTGCTGTTGTTCTATTTTATATATGCCAATCTAAAACCCCTGACTATAAGGCTTGTCACAGCGGTTTTAGCAATTGCTGTCCTTTTTGCCGGTATCTGGTCCACTGAAAGGATGAGGGAGATAATAAGGAAACCCTATGTCATCTCTCAGTATATGTATTCAAACCAGATAATCGGAAATGATATCGCTTCAAAAAATGTAACCTCGGAGACAAACTTGATAAATCAAAAAGGAATCCTCGCGGTCTCTCCATTTGTGCCGGAGCCGCTCAGGGTGGTAAATGACGCCAACATGATTGAGGCGGGAAAACTTATAGCCCGTATTGAATGCCTGTCCTGTCATACCCTTGATAAAAGCGGATTGAGGCCGATGCCTCAGATGGTTGAAAGGCGGGGATTTACGGATGCGGAAGAAATGAAGGTTTTTTTGGAAGGCCTGGACGGATATGCTTATATGCCGCCGTTTATGGGTAAAAAAAAAAAAAAAAACGCCCTTGCAAATTATTTAGTTTCGCTTAACAGGTAAGGAGGAAATCATGGAAATTTCAACGATGCTGAAGACATTACAAGACCCGATGGGCATACCATTTTATCCAATAGTCTTTCAGGTTCTGATGGTGCTTACTTTCGCCCTTCACATTATGTTTGTGAATTTCACCATCGGGACGACTTTTCTATCTTTGTACGGATATCTGAAGGGCGGAGAATTCTGGGGCCGCCTTTCAAAATCAATGGTTAAGGCAACGACAGCCAATATATCCATGGCAATGCTTTTGGGGGTTGCGCCACTGCTCTTTGTTCAGGTGGTCTATGACCCTTTCTGGTATGCATCCAACGCCCTCTCCGGCGCATGGGTTATAGGGTTCATCTTTATAATGATGGCCGCGTATGGTTTGACATATGTGTTTTATCTTAAAAAGGATTCCCAGAGGGGAAAGGGCTTTGCCTTAACCGGCATTACGGCCTTAGGACTTTTCCTCCTTGCGGGCCTTATCATGCACGCCCTTAATTATCAGGCCCTTCAGCCTGATAAGTGGCTGGGCTGGTATATGAAGGGGAATGCCGTGAATACTTCAGGGACTTCTCTGCAGGCCTTTCAGCTTCCGAGATTCCTGCATTTTATTATCCCGTCTTTTGCGATGACAGGGATTTTTCTGATGCTTTATGCCTGGTATTTTCAAAAGAGGGAGGACATGGACCAGGGATACCTTGACCGGGTCGGCGTTATCGGCGCAAAGATGGCATTTCTCTTTACGGCGTTACAGGCGGTTATCGGCTTCTGGTGGCTTTTGAGTCTGCCCGGCGAGTTTAACTTTATCTCAAATCCGATATTCATGTCCGGGGCGGGACTCGGCCTTGTACTGCTGGCATTGCTTTATAAGGCGCAAAACGCCCCCCTGAAATATGCAGTGCCGGCTGTAACCGGAGCTTTTTTGACCATTTTGGGGATGTCTTATGCCAGAGAGGCCTTAAGAATGAAGTATGCCGGCCGTTTTGGTTATTCAATCTTTGATTATAAATTGAACATTGACTGGGGAAGCACTGTTTTATTCCTCGGCACTTTTGTAATGGGATTGATAATAATTGCTTATCTCCTTTCAATTGCATACAAATCCGGCAGAACGGCAGGGCTGTACGATGCAACCCCTTTAATGCATAAGTGGGGCCGGGCCAGCATAGTCCTGCTTTTGATGTGGATTGTTATTGTTGCAGGTTTGGGAATTATAATTTCAGTGAGAAATTATCTGTAAGATAACGAAAAGGAAGATGTTGAAAATACTTTTAGCTGCTTTGTGACATTATCGCTGATTTTCTACGCCATTATTTTATGGCTATAATTTTAACCTACCTTTTAGTTAGGTTAAGAAATACCCAATTTGTCATTCCTGCGAAAGCAGGAATCCAGTATTTTCAATCATTTTCTGGATTCCCGTCTTCACGGGAATGACATTTTCACGCAGGATTCATGTTACAATAACATTTAGTTTTTCTCTTGTGTTTTATGAATTAATATGAATTAAAAAGTAAAATCATGAAAAATATAAGCACCATCACATCAGTTACTACCTTCATTGCCATAGTAATTTCTTTTTTGGTTGCTATTATAATCCCAACAGGTTACTTGGTCCCTTCCCATGAAAATATTAAAGCACATCTTGAAGCAGATGCAGAGATGCTTGCAAGTATTATTTCAGATGAAATAGGCAGGAAACCAGACACATGGCCATATGTGCAAGAAACGTTTAATGAACTGCTGTCACAACATCCAGAGCCGTATAACGATACATATAGAATCATTAACAATAATAACAAGGTTATAGCTGAGAGAGGTAACATTATATTAAAGTCGCCAGTGATGAGTAAGTCGCACAACCTGATTAAATCAGGCGTTGTAGTAGGAAAGGTTGAGGTTTTGAGATCTTTTCGTCCACTTTTAATAAATACTGGAATTGCTGTGCTGCTTGGTTTGTTTATTGGATCAGCTATTTTCTTTATAATGTATATTCTGCCCATTCGCACGGCAAGAGAATCAGAGAAGGCATTACAGAAAGCCCACAATGAATTAGAAGTAGAAGTAATAAAGCGGACCTCTGAACTAAAAGCGTCTAATGAGCAACTCCAAAGAGAAATTGTAGAACGCAAACAGGCAGAAGATGCGTTACAGGAATCTGAGAATAAATTTAAAAGCTTAGCAGAGGAATCACTTGTTGGCATCTACAGTATACAGGATGGAATATTTAAATATGTCAATCCAAAACTTGCTGAGATATTCGGCTATAGAGTTGAGGAATTGGTAGACAAAAAGGGACCAAAGGATCTGACTCTGCCGGAAGATTACCAAATTGTAGAAGAAAACCTTCGGAAACGGATATCCGGAGAAGTCAAATCCATCCAGTATAATTTCAGGGGGATGAAAAAAAACAAAGAGATTATCAACATAGAGGTTTACGGCTCTCAATGCTTATATCAAGGACGACCAGCGATTTTAGGGACTTTATTGGACATCACCAATCGCAAACGTATTCAGGAAGAACTTAAACAGAGTTATGATACACAGAGCGTGATAAACGCAATTCTTTCTCTTTCACTGGGAAATATCTCTCTTGAAGATATACTGAAGAACGCACTTGACCTTATCCTGTCAATCCCCTGGCTGCTGGTCCAATCAAAGGGCGGCATATTCCTTGTTGAAAATAGCTCCGAAGTTTTGGTAATGAAAGCTCAGGTCAAACTTGCCGAGCCGATACAAAAGGCATGTGCTCGGGTCCCATTTGGCAGATGCCTTTGTGGAAATGCGGCATTAACACAGGAGATACAATTTGCTGACCATATTGATGAACTTCATACAATCACATATGACGGAATTATTCCACATGGTCACTACTGTGTCCCTATAGTATACGCGGATAAGACACTCGGCGTGATTATTGTATATGTAGAAGAAGGACATACTTACAATCCAAAAGAGGCGACATTTCTTACCGCAATTGCACGTACGCTTGCCGGTGTCATTGTGCGAAAGAGGGCAGAGGAGGCTGTCGAAAAAAAGACATTGGAACTACAGGTTCTGCACAGCATTTCTACAACACTCGGTAAAACCCTTGACCTTCAGACAATCCTCAATGAGGTGCTTGAACAATTATTTCATTTTGACTTTTTAAAGATACAGGCAAAAGGAGGGATATTCCTTGTTGAGGAGGGGCCGCAGTGTCTGAGACTTGCAGCACACAAAGGGCTTACTGAAGAATTTGTTAAACTTGAAAGCAGGGTAGGATTTGGACAGTGTCTATGCGGGCTTGTAGCAGAGACTGGAGAACCGATAATATCCACAGACTGCTTTAAGGATGAAAGGCATACTACCCGGCCTTCCGGGATGGCCTCACATGGCCATTTTAATGTGCCTTTAAAATCAAAAACTAAAATAGTAGGCGTGCTTTTTACATATCTCCCGCCTGATATGCTTATTGATGAATGGCAGAGGCACCTTCTTGAAACGATCGGGAGTGAGATAGGAGTTACAATAGAGAATGTACTACTTTACGAGAATGTAAAAAATGAGGCAGAAACATCAAAGTCTCTCCTTCAAATAGTTGAGACATTGAATGTCAGTCTTAATGAGAAGGATCTTATAAAAAATATTTTAAATATTATCCCAAAATATCTGAAATTTGAGAGAACGTCATTCTTTTTGTATGACGAAGAACTAAAAGGTTATGTATTCGTAGGAGGATATGGCCTAAGTCTTGTGGAAGAAGGAATCTTATTAACAAAAACTTTTAAAGAAACAGATATGCCTATAATTACCAAAGTTCTCAAAGGGCAGTACGTAATTGTTGAAAATGCCCGAGAAAGCGACCTTTTAAGCAAAGAATTAGTTGATACATTTAACATAGGCAGTGGTATATTAGCCCCGATCTCTTTCAGTGGAAAGGTAAGGGGTGGAATATTCTGCGACTATAAAAACGTTAAGCCCATAGAGTCAAAAGACATAATGCTTTTAAAAGGACTTACAGACGGGATAGGGATAGCCCTTCAAAACAGCAAACTCTATAGGGAATCCATTGAGAGGATGATGGACCTGTCAAACAAGATTGAGACGATAAAGGCTATAAGTGAGATTGACAGGGAGATTCTCGCTTCACTTAATCGGGCTGATATTTTAAAAACAGCTACTGCATTGACGAGCAGGATAATACCCTGTGAGAGGGTCGCAGTCCTCCTGGAAGAAGGGGATATGTGTAAGGTGATTTCAGAGTGGGGTATGGGTGAATTCCAAGGTAAAGCCTATAACCCCCAAAATTCTTATTTTGAAAGAATCAAAATTAGACACAGCTCTTTATTTATTCCCAATCTATCTGAGGACAGAACTGAGTGTCAATACCACAAAGAACTGAATGCCCTCGGGATTAAATCGTCCATTATAATACCGCTTATCAGTAAGGGTGAAGTTCTAGGTGCGCTTGATATCGGCTCTGTATATTATGGGAGGCTGACACCTTCTCACTTATCAGCAGCAGAACGTATTGCTTCACAGATAACTGTAGCGCTTGAGAATGCAAGGCTTTACAAAGACCTTGAACAACTGCTGATTAACACGATAACATCACTTGCATCTGCAATTGATGCTAAATCTCCATGGACTAAAGGTCATTCAGAGAGGGTTACGAAATTTGCTATTGAGATTGCAAAAGAGATGGGTTTAAAAAGCAAAGATATAGAACATATAAAGCTTTGCGGATTGTTACATGACATTGGAAAGATTGGAACTTATGATATGCTTCTTAACAAAGAAGGTAACCTTACAGATGAGGAGTTTGAACTTCTAAAGAGACATCCGGAGAAAGGCGCCGAGATACTCCAGCCTATAGAACAATTACAGGATGTTAGCCTCGGAGTTCACTTTCATCATGAAAGGTATGATGGGAAAGGCTATCCTGAAGGGCTCAAAGGCGAGGACATACCTTTATGTGCCAGGATACTTGCTGTTGCTGACTCATTTGACTCAATGACCGCAGACAGACCTTACAGACCATCTCCAGGAAAACAATATGCAATCACAGAGCTAAAACGCTGTGCAGGCACACAGTTTGACCCCAAGATAGTTGAGGCATTTCTCCATTGTTTAGAAAATAAAACTGTCGTGTAAAGTAACATCTGTTACTGCTTTCTTCTCTTTCCTCATTAACTCCATCCCTGCTAAAATCATTTGACAAGGCACATATGGTTTGGTAGCATTTGAAAATAGGGGTGACAAAACGGCATACATATCTTCAAAACTTTAAGAATGCAACCTGATTATTACATGTCATGCCGCAAAAAGTTTTAAGTATTTGCTTTTAAACTATTTATAAAAGGCAGCATGACGCTGAGGTGTTGCCCTTAAAGTTTTTCAGACATATATGCCGTTAACGGGGTGTTTTGTAAATAAATTTTCAAACAAAGGAGGAGAACTATGTTAAAGGCAGTTGTTAACTGGGATCTTTGTGAGGGGTGTGGTTCGTGTGCTGATGTATGCCCTGAGGTTTTTGAACTCAGGGATGACGGCAAGGCGTATATTCTGGCTGAGGACAAATGCGATACCTGTGACTGCCGTGAAGCCGCAGATATCTGTCCTGTGCAGGCCATCACAATAACGGAAGAATAGGAAAAATCTATTAAAGCGGAGGAAGCGGTATGGAAAAATTTTCTGTCAAATCCCTGCCTTCGCTGGACCATGTAAAAACAGCGGCGGACGCCGTTAATTTCGCGCTCGGATTTGAAAAGGAAACCCTGCTTTATTTTCAGGGACTGAGGGATTCATTAAAAGAGGGAGAGGTTATTGATGAGATAATAAATGACGAAAGAAGCCACATCAAATGGCTTCACAAGTTTAAAGAAACCTTTAAATGAAAATTGTTATCTCTCTAACTTACTACTTAAAGGTGTCATTCCCGCGAAAGCGGGAATCCAGAGAATGAATTAATGAGAAAATTTTACGTCTATGGCTTGATTGTATGATAGTATTTGTAAATAAAACTGGATTCCTGCTTTCGCAGGAATGACGCTTACAAAAGGATTCCTCTTGTAATTAATAGGGAAAAACTAAAATAAAAAATATGAGCGGCGGTTTAAAAACAAAACAACGCATACGCGCATCGCTGATGGCGGAACTGGCCATAATATTTTTTTTGGGAGCCGTAATATATGTAATCTCCATCTTCATTGATACGCATGAAATATTTAAAAGGTGGGCCGGAGATAAAAGTTTTGCCGGCGTTGAACTTACCGAATTTTTTGTCTTATTGAGTTTCCTCGTATTGGCCTCTTTCATATTCGCCCTGCGCAGGTGGAAAGAACTTAACCGCGAGATTATTGGACGTAAGAATACGGAAGCGTGTTTATGGAAGAGTGAAAATAAGTTCCGTTCGCTTTTTAATCAGGCCGCTGACAGTATTTTTCTTTTGTCTTTTGATAAAGACGGCGGATTGATTATAGAAGATACAAATGATGCCGCCTGCGCTATTCACGGCTATACCCGTGAAGAATTAATCGGAAAGCCCATTGCATTTCTGGATGACGAGGAAACAAAAAAACACATTCCGGAAAGGGCGAAAATTCTTAGGGAAGAGAAGCAGTTAAATTTTGAGGCAAGGCATATCAGAAAGGACGGCACGATTTTCCAGGTTGAAGTATCAGCACGGCTTATTTACATAGGAAATACTGCTTATATTCTGGCAATTGACCGCAACATAACCGACCGCAAGCGGATTGAAGAACTACTTTTGATTAAAAGCGTTGAACTAAATAAAAGAAATCTTGAGGTTGCTTCGCTTTATAAAATAACTACGGCAATAAGCCATTCAATTAACCTGAATGACACTTTAACCAATCTTCTTAATGCAGTTATAGAGTTTGAGGCATTCCGGTTTGAGCGCAGGGGCGGAATATTTTTTGTTGAGGACGACAATATGCGTCTTGTCTCCCATCTTGGTCATTCAGAGTTTTTTCTGGACCTTCATAAAAATTTAAAGGTCGGGGACTGCCTGTGCGGACTGGCGGCACAGACAGGCGCTATTATTATTTCAAAAAATTCCGACACAGACGACCGGCATACAATAAAATATCCTGAGATGTTTTCACACGGGCATATTATTTTACCCATTAAAATTGCCGGTAATGTCATTGCGGTGTTATACCTTTACACTCCCCCTGACATCAGCATAGGCGATGAAACAATGAAACTGCTTTTTGCATTGGAAAGTCATATAAGTGTCGCGATAGAAAACTCCAGGCTTTATGAGCAGGCAAAAGAACTTGCGCTTTTTGACCCCCTTACCAAGGTCGCAAACAGACTGCTTATGGACATTGAACTGAAGAAAAATTTTGCCCGGGCGAAGAGATTTCACAATCCTCTCTCTATTATGATGATAGACCTTGATGATTTTAAGCAATATAACGACAACTGCGGGCATATTGCCGGCGATAAGCTTTTAGTTGAAATTGCAAGCATATTTCTACGTGAGGTGAGGACCATAGACCTTGTGGCCAGATACGGCGGCGAGGAGTTTTTGATTATACTGCCTGACACTGAATTGTCAGAGGCTCATAAAGCGGCAGAGAGAATAAGAAAATCTGTTAAGGAAAAGACAGACATAACTGTAAGCATAGGGATTTCCAATTACAGCAAGGAAATAACGCAGGCTGAGGAAATAATAAAAAATGCTGATGAAGCTCTGTATCTGGCTAAACATAAAGGCAAAAACAGAATTGAGATAAGCAACTAATGGACTATTCAATAAAGATCGGCGGTGAGGCGGGGCAGGGCCTTCAAACCATAGGCGACACGCTTGCAAAGGTGTTTTCAAGGGCCGGCCGGCATGTTTTTACGCATCAGGATTATGAGTCCCGCGTCAGGGGCGGGCATAATTTTTTTCAGATTCGTTTCTCTGACAAACCGGTAATGGCATCAAGGGATAAAATTGATATTCTGGTTGCATTTGATAAGGAGAGCCTCGTCTTGCATGAAAAAGAACTAACGGGAAACGGGCAGATTATTTATGATTCAACGATGATCGGCACAAATCCCCCTATTCCCCCCTTTGTCAAAGGGGGGTTAAGGGGGGATTTTCTAAGAATAAAATAGCCATGCTTCATTTCAGAGAGATTTATCCGTTTCCATCAGCGGTCTCTTGTCATTCCCACGAAAGTGGGAATCCAGAAGGTATAGATTCCTGCCTGCGCAGGAATGACAAAATGGGGGCAGCAAAAATTGATTACTTAAACGTCCTGAACAATGCAAAACTTACCATTTGCATTGAAAACAATGCAACAGGTCAGTTGGCCCGCCTTATGAGGGCTGAAACAGGATATGAATTTAAAAATAAAATTAACAGATATGACGGAAGGCCTTTTACAACGGATGAATTAATAGGAGAATTAAATGCCATTACCGGATGACTATAAGGGACAGACGCCTGCGTGGTGCATGGGCTGCGGCAATTTCGGGATTTTAAACGCATTTAGAAAAGCCGTGTCAGAGCTCGGCATAGAGCCGCACAGGCTTACAATTGTCTCAGGAATAGGACAGGCAGGTAAATTCCCGCATTATTTAAAATGCAATACATTTAACGGGCTTCACGGCAGGACGCTTCCTGTTGCAACAGGGATAAGACTTGCCAACCATGACATGATTACAGCCGCAGTTGCAGGCGACGGCGACTGCTATGGCGAAGGGGGCAATCATTTCATTCATGCCATGAGAAGGAATATCAATGTGAAACTATTTGTCCATGACAATCAGATATACGGGCTTACAAAAGGGCAGGCGTCTCCGACAAGTATGGAAGGCATGGTAACGAAAAATCAGCCGTTTGGCGTGTTTTCAGAGCAGTTAAACCCGGTTGCTCTGGCCGTGGCCCTTGACTGCAGTTTTGCGGCAAGGGGTTTTGCAGCAGACCTGGAGCATCTTAAAGGGCTTATAAAAGAGGCGTTAAATCATAAAGGATTTACTTTAATTGACATACTGCAACCATGTGTAACTTTTAATAAAATTAACACATATGAATGGTACAGGCAGAGGGTCTATCAAATAGAGCCTGAATATAACCCGGAGGACAGGGCAGGCGCTTTTAAAAAAGCCCTTGAATGGGGTGACCGCATCCCGATAGGGATAATTTACAAGAACCATCGCCCTGTTTTAGAAGACAGGATTCCGGTAATTATAGACAAACCGCTTGTAAAACAGTTATTTGATATTGCAAAATTAAAGGGCACGATGGAGGAGTTTTATTAGCGCGTAAGTATAAAACAAACAAACAATGACTAAAAATAAGATAAAAATTTCTTTGCTGCTTATGGCCGTTCTTATCTCCGGCTGTGCGGCGCTTCTTCCGAGCTCCAAACAAACAACAAAATCTCCGTGGGGTTCATTTGATGAGGCAAGGGCGGCATTTGACAGAATAGTCATCGGCAAAACAACCTTTGATGAACTCAGGAATTTTGGTTTTGACCCGTTTTCAACGCCAAATGTAAAGATACTGACTTATCTGGACATTATCCAGAGGTTTATGTCAAACCCGTCGGTAAAAATAGAACATCTTGACGGAGGGCTTAAGGAGTGCATTGATGCAAAGGATAAATGCCGCGCCTATGAACTTGAGCCTAAAATCACATCAAGCAAAAGATACGGAAATTTCTGGCTGGATTTTCTCAGTTTCAAAAGAAGCGTAAAGGAAACAGGCTGGAGCTTTAAGGCTTTAATAGTCACGGTGAATGACATTGTTGTTTATAAACTCTGGGGAGGCAGTCCGATGATTGATGAAGACAAGGTGACAAAAAAACCTCTCGGCCCGCTTCAGGACAGCGATAATTTGATTAAAAATTTGCCGGTTCAGGGACTTTAAATTGTATTGCAGAAATTTTGGGCTTTATTTATCCAAGTCCCACATCAAGCACCATCATCACAACAAAACCAAGCATGGCGCCGAGGGTTGCGAAATCCGTGTTGCCGTTTCTCTGGGACTCCGGGATTACCTCTTCAACCACGACAAATATCATGGCGCCTGCAGCAAAACTCAGCGCATACGGCAGGACAGGCTGGGATACAATTACCGCAGCGGCTCCGAGGACTCCTGCTATGGGTTCAACGACAGCGGACAGTTGTCCGTACCAGAAGCTTTTTGCGCGGGACAGCCCCTCGCGGCGCAGCGGCACGGAAACGGCAAGACCTTCAGGGAAATTCTGAAGCCCGATGCCAACGGCAAGCGCTGCCGCTCCGGCAAGTGATGCCGAGGGAAACCCTGCGGCAGCAGCTCCGAAGGCAACGCCGACCGCAAGCCCTTCAGGGATGTTATGAAGGGTAATGGCAAGGACTAAAAGCGTGGTCCTTTGCAAGCTTGTCTTTATGCCTTCGGATTGTCCCTGAGGCATGTAGAGATGGATGTGAGGGAGTAATTTATCAATCATCCACAAGAAAAGCCCGCCTGCGGAAAACCCCATCATCGGCGGAAACCATGCAGGGATGTCTTTACCCTGAGACATCTCAATTGCCGGCGCAAGCAAAGACCAGTAGCTTGCGGCAATCATCACGCCTCCGGCAAAGCCGAGCATCCCGTCAAGCATGCGCCTGCTTATGTCTTTCCCGATAAATACACACGCGGCGCCGAGGGCCGTAACTCCCCAAGTGAAGCATGTGGCAATAAGCGCCAAAAGCACGGGATGAAGATTTTCCGCCAACTCCATCATTCTCATATTATACACAAGAATCTTATTGTCAGAAAGTCCTTTTAGTGATAGAATTTTAAAATTAAAATTACTATAATTAATTTATGATTAGCAGAGAAATTATACCTTATCTGAAACTTATACATGCCTCTTTCAATACAACCGTGTTACTGCTGTTTGTTTATCACGGCTTAGTCGGATTAAAGATAAGAAGAAACAGAAAAGCGGGCGCGCCGGAGTTTAATATAGTCAAACGGCACAGGAAACTGGGACCCGTGCTGGCGCTGATGGGCGGCGCGGGATTTGTTGCGGGATTGACAATTACTTATATTGACATCGGGCGTTTATTAATATACATGCCTCATTTAATCAACGGGATAGCTATCGTATCTCTGATAACCGCCGCTTTTTTAATTTCAAGAAATATAAGGGCGTCTGAGACGCAATGGAGAACTGCGCATTTAATAATAGGCATCTTAATTGTAAGCCTTTATTTTATTCAGGCGTTTTTGGGGTTGGGAATACTTTTGTAAAAAAGTTATTAAATTACCCCGACATTTCGGGACTAAGTATCTAAACGTCATTCCGGCTTGTCCGGAATCTTTCTTAAGAAGGATTCCCGACGCTCCCGAAGTTTCGGGATTGCGGGAATGACAACATAATGGAGGAGTAAACATGAGAAAAGCCGGATTGTTGATATTTTTTTTAATACTGGCAGTTTCTGTCTTTGCAGAGGATGCGGGTAGAAAAGTCTTTAAGGCCGTCATAGATGAACGCGGCGTTCAGAAGGCTGATATTATTGGAGGCGAATATTTTTTTGACCCTAATTATATTATTGTAAAAGCCAATGTGCCTGTTGAACTCACCATCAAAAAAACAACCGGATATGTCCCGCATAATATAATAATCAAAGGCCTTGACACCCTCACTGAAATCAATGCAAACATAGATAAAGAACCGAAGGTCCTTAAGTTTACACCCCGTAAAATCGGCAAATATCCGTTTTACTGCGACAAGAAATTATTATTTTTTAAAAGCCATCAGGAAAGGGGCATGGAAGGCATTATTGAAGTAATAGAATAGGATTTCTTTCAAAATCTTTTCAAATCATGAGGTGACCTATGGTAAAGAAAAGTTTTTTCTGTGCAGTTTTCATTTACGCCCTGTGTATTGTCTGTCCTGAAAATGTTTTTTCCCATGGGAAGAAGGCAAAAGCCCTCCCGCATTTCAAAGAAGGCGTGACCAAGGTGTCTGAGAATGAGCTGTTCAGCATTGAGATAGTTCCAGACCCGGTTCAGCCCAAAACC
>JACQZD010000168.1 GCA_016207865.1 Nitrospirota bacterium | reverse complement strand
GTAACTATTATTATAGTAACTTCATTCTTTAATTGCATAATAAGTTCTTCAATCTTTGAGGTTGCCGTTGGGTCCAACGCAGAAGTGGGTTCGTCAAAAAGGAGAATCCGTGGATTGGTGGCAAGCGCGCGCGCGATGCAGAGCCTCTGCTGCTGGCCGCCTGAAAGGTCAAATGCTAAATTGCCGAGCCTGTCTTTGGCCTCATCCCACAGCGCCGCGCCTCTTAAAGATTTCTCCACTGCCTCATCAAGTATGCTTTTTTTACTGAGGCCCCTTACCCTCAAGCCGTATGCGACATTTTCATATATTGATTTTGGAAAGGGATTCGGTTTCTGGAAGACCATGCTGATCTGCATCCTGATTTCTATGGGGTCTATTTCAGGTGAAATAATATTTATTTTTTCAGGGAAAAGGACAATCTCTCCCTCGTACCTATTATGCGGATAAAGGTCGTGCATGCGGTTAAAACACCTGAGAAAAGTCGTCTTGCCGCATCCTGACGGCCCGATAAGGGCGGTAACCATTCTCCTTGCCACCGACAAATTGATATTTTTCAGCGCGTGGATATCGCCGTAGTAGAAGTTGAGATTTCGTGCCTCAGCTTTTAATTTATCAATGCTTGTCGTCATTAACAAGTATCGTTTATAGCGTTATAGCGTACAGCGTTTATAGCGCAATAAACGCAACAAACGCAATGAACGCTTGCCCCTATCTTCATTACCATTTTATCCTCTTCCTGTATTTGTGCCTGATATAAATTGCAACCGCGTTCATAAGCAGCGTCATCGCCATAAGCACTATGCCCGCCGCCGCCGCATTAACATGAAATTCGGGCTGGGGTCTTGACACCCAGTTGAATATCTGAATAGGCATAACGGTAAACGGGTCCAACAGCCATTTAAACGACACGAATGGAAATTCCGGAGACACAGGCGATGAGGGAAGAAATGCAATGAATGTCAGCGCGCCCACGGTGATTATCGGAGCCGTCTCCCCGATGGCCCTTGAAAGCCCGATTATTATCCCTGTAAGAATCCCGCCTGTTGAATAAGGGATTATATGCCACCAAACAGTCTGCCATTTTGTCGAGCCTAACGCATATGAAGCCTCCCTGATAGAATTCGGGATAGCCCTGATGGCTTCTCTTGTTGCAATTATAACCATCGGCAGAATCAACAGGGCCAGCGCCAGTCCGCCGGTAAGTACGCTTTCGCCAAATTTGAAGAAGTACACAAAAAGTCCAAGCGCAAGGAGCCCGTAGATTATTGACGGCACGCCTGCAAGGTTTGCAATATTAATCTCTATGATATCGGTAAGCCAGTTTTTCTTTGCATATTCTTCAAGATATATGCCGGCTGCAATGCCGAGCGGTATTGCCGAGAGCGCGGTCACAATCATCAATAAAAAGGTTCCAACCCATGCAGAGAGTATCCCCGCCTCTTCCGGGAACCGCGAAGGAAACGAGGTCAGGAATTTATAGCTCAGTCTCGGATAACCATCCATAAACAAATCCGCCATAAGCGTAAAAAGAAGCGCAAGCCCGACAAGCGTGGAGAAAAACCCTGCTGTCCAGAAGGCATAATCCCAGAATTTGTTAAATGCTATGCGTTTTTTAATGTCTTTCATAATATAGTTTCACGTTTAAAGACTTTTTTGATGTCATTCCCGTGTAAACGGGAATCCAGGCATAACCCTGGAACGGGATTCACATTTTCATGGGAAACCTTGGATACCCGCTTTCGCGGGTATGACAAACTTACCTGTTTTATTTTCTCTTGAACCCATGACCCCTTGGCCGCTTGAACCCTTCTATTTTTTAATACGCTTCCCTAATCCTTTTCCTGAACCAGAATCCTATTATATTAAAAAATAATGTCATCATAAAAAGCGTCATGCCGGCGGCAAATATTGTCTTGTATTCAATTGTTCCGTGAGGCACATCGCCCAGGCTGACCTGAACAATATATGAAGTAAGGGTCTGCACCGGCTCCATTGGATTGAATGTAAAATTCGGCATCATGCCTGCCGCTATCGCAACGACCATGGTTTCGCCTATGGCCCTTGATATACCCATGATAAAGGCCGCCGCTATGCCTGAAAACGCCGCCGGGATAACAACCTTAAAGGCTGTCTGGAGCTTTGTCGCGCCCATCGCATATGAGCCTTCCCGGATATGCATAGGGACCGCTTTCATTGCGTCCTCGCTTACCGAACTCACATAAGGGACTATCATAATTCCCATTATTATGCCTGGGCTGATAGCGTTAAAACCTGAAAGGTCCGGCAGGAATTTCTGCAGTACAGGCGTCAAAAAAAGAAGCGCAAAATAGCCGTAGACGACAGTCGGCACCGCAGCTAAAAGTTCAAGCACGGGTTTTATGACCTCCCTGAATTTATGGGGAGCATATTCGCTCAAATATACCGCGACCATTATACCCAGCGGCAAAGCAACAGCCAGCGCTATTGCTGTTACCAACAGCGTCCCTGTGACAAGCGGAAGTATGCCGAATTTAGGCTCTGCGAAGAGCGGCGTCCAGACAGTGCCGGTGAGAAATTCTACTGCCGGCACTTCCTTGAAAAATCCAAACGATTCGTAAAGCAAAATTACCACAATGCTGAGAGTTATAAATACAGAAGAAACAGCGCTCAAAAACAGCGCTGTTTCTATGACGCCTTCTTTGATTTTTCGCGAATGGTCCCTTTTCATATAGAAATAATATCAAACTTTTTCTGAGTTTATTATCCCTGATTATTGTTACAGGAATATTACAACTGAGTTAAGATTTTATTAAGGGCATAAAAAAAGAGGGCTGTACAACACCCTCCTTTTTACTTTTTAGAATTAATATTACTTTTTTTCCTCAAGCTTAAGCAGATCTTCTATC
>JACQZD010000184.1 GCA_016207865.1 Nitrospirota bacterium | reverse complement strand
TAATCCATGCTTGAGATAATGCGCAGCCATAAATTCTTCAGCGTTTTTCTGCTTTCCGCAATAACAGGCGTAATCATTGTCACTTTTGTATTCTGGGGCATAGGCACTCAGGACCAGCAGGTTGATAGTGTCCTCGCAGAGGTGGAAAAGGAAAAGATAACACAGGAAGAATACTGGAGGGTTTTTGACAATGCCGAAAAGTATTACAGGGAGCAGAATAAGACCGAAGAAGAAATGAAAAGACTTAACCTGAAGGAGAAAGTCCTTAATGACCTTATTGACAGCAAAGTGCTGATGATTGCCGCCGGCAAAATGAAAATAAAAGTGAGCGAAGAGGAGCTACAGCAGGAAATAATGAGCAACCCGTCTTTCCAGAAAAACGGCGTCTTTGATAAAAATGTGTATCTGAGGACGCTTGACTTTAACCGTACGGCTCCGGCGGCATATGAAAGCTCTATGATGAGGGAGCTGACTCTCAATAAAATGCAGATGCTGATAGGAGAAACCGCAGAACTTTCGCAGGATGAGATAAAAGTCCTTGACGCGCTTCAGGGTGAAAAGACCCAGTTAGCCAATGCCTTTTTATCCATGAAACGCGAATTAATGACAAAGGCTTATGTCGCGGGGCTCAAGCGGCAGATGAATATAAAAATTAACAAAGATATGATTAATTAGCCGGGCGCTCCCCTGAAGTGAAGAATATTTTAAAAATCTGCCGTAAATCCTCCCGCACAATCCTGAGCCTTATGTCAGGCACTTCGCATGACGGCGTGGATGCCGTTATTGTACGAATAAGCACGAAAGATAAGAATCTTAGAGTTAAACTCCTGCGTCATTATTCCTATTCATACACCGGCGCCCTCAGGGCAAAAATACTTACGGCTTTCTCAGGAACAACCAAAGACATCTGCACGCTTAACTTTGAATTGGGAGAGGTGTTTGCAAATGCGGCGCTTAACTGCATTAAAAAAGCAGGGTTATCGCCCAAAGACATAGATGCGATTGCCTCTCACGGACAGACGATTTACCATTTGCCTCCGGAGGGCAGGGCAGGAGGTTCAACCTTGCAGATAGGCGAGTCTTCTGTAATTGCCGAACGCACTCAAATTCCTGTTGTATCGGATTTCAGGACAAGAGATATGGCGGCAGGCGGGCATGGCGCACCGCTGGTCCCGCTGGCTGACTACATACTTTTTTATGAAGAAGGGGCTGTAAAGGCTGTTCAGAATATAGGAGGCATAGCCAATTTGACTGTAGTCCCGGAGAAGATAAGCAAAGTCAGAGCCTTTGATACCGGGCCCGGCATGAGCCTCATTGATGAAGCAGTGAAATTACTCACAAACGGCAGGATGCATTATGACATTAATGGAGCGCTTGCCAAAAAAGGCAAGGCTATAACACTGCTCCTTGATGAACTGCTTTCACACCCTTATTTTAAAAAGAAGCCCCCGAAGTCAACAGGCAGGGAGACCTTCGGGAAAACTATGGTTAAAGATATAATAACCTGCTATGGCAATGCCTCAGTTGAAGATATACTCTCAACACTTACCATGTTCACCGCAATATCCATACAAAGGGCATACCGTGATTTTGTATTCCCTGAATTCAAAGTCTCTGAAATCATCCTCTGCGGCGGAGGGTGCAAAAATAAATTTCTCCTGAAGCTTTTGAAAGACCTGCTGGCGCCAGTCATGCTCACGCCTGTTGAAAAATACGGCATACCGTATAAGGCAAAAGAGGCGCTGAGTTTTGCAATCCTTGCAAACGAGACACTGTCAGGCAGGGCAGGGAATATTCAGGGAGCCACAGGCGCAAAGCATCCGGTAATTCTCGGAAAGATTACGCCGTAAGAGAGTTAAGCGCTTACTTGTCGGAGATTCCAATTCATCGGAGCCGGAGGCGAATACAGTCCCTGCAGTGCCAACTTAGTTAAGATAAAACAGTAAAACGGAAGTTTCTGTTAATGATGCACTTATCGGTGCAGCGGGCTATTGATACATATTTATAATTATGCTATGATAGTTACTAATATATAGTAATTGCCATATAATAATGAAAGCTACAACACAGAATCCTTTTTATTTTCGTGAGCTTCCGCTTAATGCGCCGTTCTGTAACCGGCAGAATGAGCTGAAAGAATTCCTTTCACATGTCAGGAACAGGGCCAATGTTGTCATATTCTCACCGCGGCGCTACGGAAAAACCTCCCTTGTCAAGAGGCTTCAGGCACAGCTTGCCTCAGAAGGCGTAATAACTGTTTATATTGACCTGTTCGGCGTTGATTCAACCCGGGATATTGCAGAAAGGCTTGCATCACGCCTATACGCAATCAACAAAGGCGATGATATGTTTATCAAGAAAATCATGCGGTTCCTTACAGCATGGCGGCCAGTGTTCAGACCTGATCCTGAATACGGTGTTTCCCTTACTGTAGAGCCGGCAGCCGGCAAAAAAGGACTTGAACTCCTTGAAGAGACCCTTGCAGGCATTGGCGCGTTCATCAAAAGCCATGGGAAAGGCGTCCATATTGTTTTTGATGAGTTTCAGGAGATAACAGAGCTGAATGAGTCGCTGCAGGTTGAAGGCATTATGAGGAGCCAAATACAGACCCATTCAAATGCCTCTTATTTTTTTGTAGGAAGCAGGCGCAGGCTGCTTAGCGACATGTTTAACGAAAAAAAGAGACCCTTTTACCGGAGCGCCATAAATTATCCTCTTGCTCCATTGCCTGAT
>JACQZD010000216.1 GCA_016207865.1 Nitrospirota bacterium | reverse complement strand
TGTTGGATAGACACCGCTGAATTGCACTGCCAGGGCAGTCTCAAGGTTGTGGGTCAGTATTGTGCCGGTGTATATCTTTGCGCCGAGGGACTGGATTCTTTCCTTTACCGCATCGGTTATTTCCGAGTGATTCGGCTCTTTGAAACCGTGTGAATGTGTAACAACAACCAGATTTATGCCGCTGTCTTTCAATGCCTCTGCAAACATCAGCCCCGTATCTCCGGAGGTCGTGGCGACAACCACATGCCTGCATGCAGAATTCTTTACTGCGTCTCTTACAATATTGGCGCACTGCACAGTATTTTCAGGCCCTGCCTTTTCAAAATAAGTAATGGTCTTTTGCATACCAATGCCCTCCTTAAATTTTAAAACATACTCCTCTTGTCAGGGGAGAATTAAGGCATATGTGCGTGACAAACTTTAAGGCAACACATTTGCGTCATGCTGCCTTTTATAAATAGTTCAGAAGCAAATACTTAAACCTTTTTGCAGCATGACAAATAATAATCATGGTTGCATGCTTAAAGTTTTGAGGGCATATATGCCTTAAGCTAATTCCTTCTTATTAGTATTTTAACTATTTCAGAAATTCTATCAAGAAAAAATTTTAAAGGCAGTTTCTTGTTGACTAATAAAAGTTTTTTCTGTTTACTAAGATACATCCGGAGCTTGCAAATTTCATGGAGGTCAACATATGGCAACAAGTCTTGCGCTCATCATACTTTTGGGGCTGTTTTCCGATTATCTGTTTAAGCTACTGCGCCTTCCGGGGCTTATCGGAATGCTCCTTGCCGGCATACTTTTAGGACCTTATGTATTTAATGTTATTGACCCCGCCCTAATAACAGTATCCGCGGATTTCAGGATGCTGGCCCTCATAGTCATTCTCCTCAGGGCAGGATTTGCCGTAAAAAGAGATACGCTTAACAGGGTGGGCAAGAGGGCAGTAATAATGGGCTTTACGCCTGCCGTGTTTGAGGGCGCGATGATTGCCCTTACAGCCCCGATATTTTTTAACATAAGTTTTTTTGAAGCCGCCCTGTTAGGCTCTGTCATTGCCGCTGTCTCACCGGCAGTCGTCGTGCCGTCAATGCTGAAATTTATTGAGGACCACTGCGGGACAAAAAAAGGCATCCCCACATTACTGCTTGCATCATCGTCTTTAGACAATGTATTTGTGATAGTAATATTTTCATCGCTCATCGGCATGTACGAAGGGAAAAATCCAAACATTTTTTTAAAACTTTTGGAAATACCGGTTTCCGTCGCTGCGGGCATTATCACCGGGGCTGTAATAGGATTTACATTATACAAACTTTTTGAAATATATAAACCGAGGGCCACTAAAAAAACACTGATTGTCATAGGGACCGCAGTACTCCTCACCTGGCTTGAAAAAATCCTTAAACCTTTTGCACCGCTCTCAGCGATTTCCAGCATCATAGCAATAGGGTTTATCATGCTTGAAAAATCAGAGTCCATCGCCCATGTGATATCTCTGAAACTCGGCAAGATATGGGTGTTTGCAGAAATACTTCTCTTTGTTATGGTCGGCACACAGGTTGATATTAATACAGCATTGGACGCAGGCCCGGCAGGCGCCGCAGTTATACTTTTAGGTTTGCTGGCAAGGAGCGCCGGCACATATGTATCCCTCATAAAGAGCGGCTTGAATTCAAAAGAAAAGCTGTTCTGCATTGTCTCATACATTCCAAAGGCAACGGTGCAGGCGGCAGTCGGCGCCGTTCCCCTTTCCATCGGGGTTAAATCAGGCAATATAATCCTTGCCGTTGCAGTCTTATCAATTATTTTTACCGCACCGCTCGGCGCCATTGGGATGAAGATTATGGGAGAAAAGATATTCGGGAAAGATTAGTTTAGATTAACAAAAAACTCCATATGGAAACTAAAAGAAAAATCATAGGACTGCACAGAAATGTATTTTTAGCGGGGCTCGTGAGTTTTTTCATGGACCTGAGTTCTGAGATGATATATCCCCTGGTCCCGATTTTTCTGAGCATTGTTTTAGGCGTCAATAAATCCGTAATCGGGCTGATTGAAGGCATAGCAGAAAGCACGGCAAGTCTGTTAAAGGTTTTCTCAGGCTGGCTCTCAGACAGAATGGGCAAGAGAAAAGCCCTTATGATTGCGGGCTACGGAATTTCCGCATTAAGCAGGCCCATAGTGGCGCTTTCAACCCTGTGGGGGCATGTCCTTGCATTCCGCTTTGTTGACAGATTCGGCAAAGGGATAAGAGGCGCTCCGCGTGATGCGGTAATTGCTGAATCAACGCCCATGGCTGAGCTCGGGCGCTCATTCGGATTCCATAGGAGCATGGATACGCTCGGCGCAGTCATAGGCCCCGCAGTCGCATTTCTCATCCTTTCCATTTTCACGGGAAACTTCAGGCTGGTCTTCTGGCTTTCAATGATACCGGCAATAATTGCAGTATCGGTAATTGTTTTCTTCATTAAAGAAAGGGGTCAAGGATCACAAGTGTCAGTGAAAAGTGACAGTGTCAGCCAAAAAAAACTGACACTAAAAACTGACACTAACTTGAACCCTGGAACCCTTGAACCCTTGAATCCTTCTTTTTTTGACTGGAGATTTAAAGTCTTTGTCGCTGTTGCAACCCTGTTCGCACTCGGCAATTCAAGCGATGTGTTTCTGATACTGAGGGCGGCAAACCTCGGCATTAAAGAAACGCAGATACCAATACTTTATCTTTCATTTAACCTCATCTACTCGCTTATCTCCATGCCTGCCGGAATTCTGGCGGACAAGTTCGGGAAAAAGCGGGTCATACTTTTGGGTTTCATACTGTTCGGATTTATTTACTGGGGATTTGCAGGGGCTTCTCAGCAATGGCATATCTGGGCCTTGTTTATGCTTTACGGTATATTCATGGGGCTTACAGAAGGCGTGCAAAAGGCATTCATAGGTACCATTATTCCGCAGAACATGAAGGCCACCGGCTACGGGATTTTTAACACCTTCACAGGGCTTGCAATGCTGCCCGCAAGCATCATCGGCGGCTGGCTCTGGGATAACATCTCCCCTTCAGCTACTTTTTACTTCGGAGCAGTAACCGCAGGCTCGGCAACCCTGCTGTTCATAATATTGATCGGGCTTGTAAAAACAAAGGGCTGAAGAGTATTTTGTTGAATTAAAAAATGTATTGCATTTTTTAATTCAGCGTTGTATAAATGCAATTAAGAACAGTTTAAACAGCGGAGAGATCTGCTCTTTTCGGCTTCCCCCGATACATCGGGGTCGCCTCGT
>JACQZD010000030.1 GCA_016207865.1 Nitrospirota bacterium | reverse complement strand
ATACAATTCTACAGATTTTAAGTGTAACGCTTTTGGAGAAAATACAGTTGTTACAAGCATTTTCGTCTATAGATGATGTGGAAGTAAATAGCGACTCTCGTAACCAGTTGAATTTATTTAATTAACGTTGGGACAGTAGTGGAGGTATAAGAATTCTTAATAAATCAGAATTAACTTGACTGGCTTTCGTAATTTATCTGTAATGCCATCAGATGTGAATTGCGTATGTTTATGGTTCTTTTGTAATATTATCATTATCAAAATGAATAAAGTCATCATCCTCCTCGGTCCCACAGGCGTCGGGAAGACAGCAGTTTCAATCCTGCTTGCAAAGGCGCTGGATACGGAAATAATCAGCGCCGACTCTATGCAGATTTACAAAGGCATGGACATAGGCACTGCCAAGCCTTCCCTCTCTGAGCTTAAGGAAGTGAGGCATCACCTGATAAGCATCCTGTCTCCGTCTGAAGATTTCAGTGCGGGAATGTTCAGGGACATGGCTGTGAAAATCATTGATGAGCTTCACTCCAAGGGAAAGATTCCGGTTGTTACAGGCGGCACAGGGCTTTACATAAAAACTCTGACAAGGGGGCTTTTTGAAGGCCCTTCCGCAGACTGGCATCTGCGTGAAGAACTCCTTGAAGAGGAAAAACTCTTTGGCAAGCATTACCTTTATGAAAAACTTAAAAGGCTGGATCCTGCGTCTGCGGATAAAATCAAACCACAGGATACAAGGCGGATAATCAGGGCGATTGAGGTTTCTCTGAAAGGCGAGAAGCCAATCTCTGAATTTCAGCATACAGGCACAACTCCTCAGGATTATGAATTCATTAAAGTAGGGCTTTTAAGGGACAGGAAAGAACTTTACGCTATGATTGAGCAGAGGGTTGATAAAATGATAGAGGCCGGACTTGTGGATGAGGTTAAAAGTGTGTTAGAAGCAGTTTCCGGCGCTTCAACCTTCAACCTTCAACCTTCATCCCTGTCTTCCATGCAGTCCCTCGGCTATAAGGAAATAAGCATTTACCTTAATGGGCTGGCATCTCTTGAGGATGCCGTTAAGCTGTTAAAGAAACGCACCAAGATGTATGCTAAAAGGCAGTTTACATGGTTTAAGAAGGAGCCTGACATTCAGTGGGTGGATATAACAGAGATTATAAATGCGGCTACAATTTTTTCAAAGATTGCAAATGAGGTTCTTCCCGTTGGAAAACTCATGCCTGATTTCAAACGGGGTTGAAATTCCAAGAGAATTGCTTTATGTTAAAACAGTTGTTATACATAACATCATAAATCCGATACGCTTTGTCATTCCGGCTTGTCCGGAATCTCTCTTTGTTCTCAGAAGGTCGTAGCGACTCTTCGCGAAGACTCGCTGCAAGATTCCCGACGCGCTTCGCTTGCGGGAATGACATGCGATTAATGTCGTTGTGTATAGTTGTCAGACTGAAATAAAAACTAATAACTAAAAGGAGAAATGCATGAGCGCAAAAAACCAGAACCTTCATGACTTATTTCTCAATTTTCTGAGGAAGGAAAATATCCCGTTTGTTATTTTTCTTGTAAACGGCGCAAGACTGAAGGGGACTATAAAGGGCTTTGATAATTTTGTCGTAGTATTAAAGCAGGAAACTAAACAGCTTATTTACAAGCATGCCATTTCTACGATAGCCCCTGAAAGGGATATTGATATAAGGTTTGAAGAACCGCAGGAATCTAAATAATATAATTAACCACAGAGGAAAAAAAAAAAAAAATTAGCCACAGATTAACACAGATTGACACAGAGAAATAAAAAAATTGTATCAAAAAATTAACCACAAAGGAAAAGATTTATTTTGAATTCTGCAATAAAATACTCTATGTGTTCTGTGGCATTCCTTTTATGAATGAGACTCCAAGAAATCCTTTTCTTACGGTCGATGCAATCATAGATATTGAGGATGGCATCATCCTTATCAAGAGAAAGAACCCATTGAAGACGCCGTGATAAGAGAGGCCAAGGAAGAAACAGGGCTTGATGTCAGACTCATACGGCAGTTCCACACCTATTCAGACCCCAAAAGAGACCCAAGGCATCACACCGTATCAGTAATATTTATTGCAAAGGCTGATGGAAAACCAAAGGCAGGGGATGACGCCAAAAAGGTTGGGATTTTCACCGGGAATTCGCTACCCGGCGAGATTGCTTTTGACCACAGGCAGATACTTGAAGATTATTTCAGCGGGAGATATTAAATCCTGACCAGTTTGCCTGTTGCCTCTGCAATGACAACATTGTCTTCCGTTACTGCCTTTGCATGAGCCTCAAGAATTTTTTTTGTATCTTTTAAAATTGCGGCAGTAACTATTATCTTCTCTCCGACGGTCAAAGCCTTCTTTAGGCGGATATCCATCTGCGCGGTTACAACAGGCATGTCCATGGCTATGGCGAGTTTTACCATGGCCTCGTCAAGCAGAGTTGATATGATTCCGCCGTGGACTATATTTGCGTACCCCTGATGCTCTTTTGAGCCGGTAAATTCTGTTTTAATGGTATGTCCGTCAAAGGAAAAATCCAATTTCAGCCCGATGGGATTTTTATGCCCGCATACAAAGCAGTAACCGTCGTCAGTGAGTTCCATTTTTATTATTTATTTAATAAGATTTTCTATGCCAATCCGTATCATCATCACTGCGATTGAGGCCAGGAGGATTGCCATTACCTTTGAAATTGCGACAATGCCGTTTTTGCCGATTATCCTCGTTATTGCCTCTGCTTTTACGAATGAAAACCACACTATGAGGAGATTTAAGACAAGGGATATTACTGTCGGTATGATGCCGTAGTGGTCAATAAGCACCAGAAGGGTTGTAAGCACCGCAGGTCCCACAATCAGAGGTACGCCGATAGGCACAACGCCGACTGCGTCTTCCACCTTTCTCCGTTCCGCGCCGAATCGTAACAGGTCCAGCACGGCAATGACCAGCAGGACCAGCCCGCCTGCTATCTTAAAGTCGGCAACTGTAATTCCCAGAATCCTGAAGACTACCTCTCCGACCGCAACAAAGGCGATGCTTACAAGCAGGGCAGTAATTATTGAATGTCTGATGATTGTTTTTTTCTCAGTGTCTCTGAGTTCTCCGGTAACTGATATAAATATCGGAAGGACGGCAAAGATATCTATTGCGACAAAAATAGGGATAAAAGTTATGGGCAAAACCTGTAAAATGTCGGACATGGTTAAATTATAATGCTCTTTGCGGAATCAGTCAAAGGAATTTGTACTGAGCCTGTGGTAATATGACTTATATGACCGATGACACAAAAAAATTTAAACGCATCCTTGATAAATTCTACAGGGAATATGATTTTAAAAAGAGACTCTTGCAGGACCCCGTAGAATTCCCCCATCAATATAAAAACAGCCGTGATATTGAGGCGTCAGGCTTTATAGCCTCTGCCTTTGCATATGGGAAGGTTGAATTATTCAAGCCCGTAATAAAAAAAATTCTCGGCGCTATGGGCAAAAGCCCCTATGATTTCCTGCTTAACTTTAAAGTAAAAAAAGAGGGGCGTCTATTTTCAGGCATAAGATACAGGTTTAACGAAAGTGATGATATTGTCTGCCTGCTCTATATCATGAGCAGGCAGTTTAAAAAATACGGTTCAATTAAAAAGGCCTTCATGCGGTTTTATAAAAAAAATGATGCGGATATGGGAGCATCCTCTTTATTGTCTGCCGGTTAAACGCAGAGTCGTCAATAATTAAAACTCTGATTGGTTTTGGTCCTTTTCCATGCATAATTTACAATCCCTGCCTCTCAGGTTTTTGATACACTTTCTTTTTCAACTATGCAAATAAGGGTGAAGCTGAATCTGGTAGCGATTGAAATAACGGAGTCGCTTAAGCTGTTGGACCCTGAGGACCCGCTTAAATATGATTTCGCATTATGCCATCACGGAATATCAGGATTATGCAGGCCGGAGAATTGCTGGAAATGCGTCCTCATGCAGAAGGGATAACTTAACAGCTATTGTATTGTCATTGCGAGTCCCGAATGTTCGGGACTCGCAATGACAATGTGCTAAGTGCGGTAGTATTAATAACTTTCCACACCCCTTGAGGGCATGCTTTTAAAATTGTAGCATTCAAAGATGCTGTATTCCCTTAGAATCTTTTTGTTTTTATAGGAGATAAATTTTCTTTTTTTGTAAGAGTCAAATGACTGCTTCAGCGCTTCCGGGAAATCATTCCGGCCTATCATAACTAAGATTGCATTTTTGCCCAGAAGCCGGTCAAATCCTCCCCATATGTCATACTGGTTCATCCGCCTGCCGAGATTCGCGCAGAATGTTTTAGGTT
>JACQZD010000215.1 GCA_016207865.1 Nitrospirota bacterium | reverse complement strand
ATAATTATTGATGACAGGATTAAGACGCCGCCCATTGTCGGCGTTCCTGTTTTAGTAAGATGACTCTTCGGCCCGTCATCCCTTATATATTGCGTAACGCTGAATTTTTTCAGTCTTCCTATCACGCTCGGCGCAAGAATAAAACTCAGGCAAAGCGCAGTAATCACGCAAAGCGTAGTCCTGAATGTAATGTAACGGAAAAGATTAAACGGCGAAAACCAATCATGCAGGCCGTAAAGAAGGGCGGCTAACATTCCGTTTCCCTCCCCCTGATTTTCTCTACTATCTTTTCCATGGTCATTGAACGGGAGCCTTTCACAAGCACCGTATCGCCATGCCTGATAATGTCAAGAATCCTCTGTCCTGCATCTGATACATCATTAAATTTATAAATTTCAGGAGTAAGAATCTTCCTGCCGTTCCTCTGCCTTTGACCTTCTTCCGCGGCAAGGCTCATCATTTTCCCGACTGCGACAAACACATCAAGGCCCGCCGCCGTTACCTCACCGCCGATGGTCCTGTGAAGCTCCCCTGAGAACTCACCCAATTCATTCATATCACCCAATACCGCAACCAGCCTTCCGCCGCCCTTAAAACTGCCAAGTCCTTTTATCGCCTCTTTCATTGACTGCGGATTTGCATTGTAAGAATCATTTATCAGCGTAACGCCTCCGCTTTTTATGACCTCAAACCTTGAAGAAAAGGCACTGTATTCTTCAAGCGCTGTTTTTATTTCCCCTGCCGTCATGCCGAGGGAATAGCAAACGGCAGATGCCGCAAGGGCGTTATATATGTTAAACACCCCGTGGGTATGAAGATGGACCTTAACCCTTGCGTTCCCTCTGATTGCAAGAGTAAACCGGCTTCCCGTGTCCCCCACCGCGATATTTTCCCCTCTTACATGAGCGTCATTGTTTATTGAAAATGTAACCATTCTGCCCTTAAAGCCTTTCACCCCCTGCATCAGAAAATCATCATCCGCATTAAGGACTGCCGTCTGAAGGCCTTCAAGGATTTCAAGCTTTGCGCTCCTTACCGCCTCAAGACTGCCGAGTTTCCCGATATGTGCGGGCCCTATATTTGTAATTACGCCGTACGCCGGAGCCATCATCTCGCAAAGCATTCTTATTTCGCCGGGCGCGCTCATTCCGAATTCAAGAACAGCCGCCTTGTCATCAGGCTTAATTTTCATAAAACTAAGCGGCACTCCGATATGATTGTTTAAATTCCCCTCATTCTTAAGCACGCGGTAACGGCCTGAAAGAATCCTGTATATCATTTCCTTTGTCGTCGTTTTACCATTGCTGCCGGTGACCGCAATCACCGGCAGGTCCCGTCTTATCCTTAAAAAATGCGCTGAGTCCTGAAGCGCCTTCAGTGTATCCTCAACCGCAATTACCGTGAATCGCGGGTCCTGCCTGCCGCCTGGCATATCTTGAATCTTGAATCGCGTATTCCTGTCTACAACAGCGCCTCCCGCGCCTTTTGAAACAACATCAGGGAGAAAATCATGACCGTCAAATGTCGGGCCCTTAAGCGCAAAGAATAACTCGCCATTATTGATGGTCCTTGAGTCAATAGACGCGCCTGTAAATGAACCCGTGCCCCCTGAAATCAATTTTCCCCCTGTGGCCTGCACAATATCATCTACTGTTAACATTGCCATATCTACGTAAGCAATGTTCGTCTTTTCGTCATTGATCCGAAAATACCGTTAAACCTGTCCTTCCCCGATTTAATCGGGGAATCCATTTCCTTAAAAAAGACTCTGGATTCCCCGGTCAAGCCGGAGAATGACAAACCCAACAACAACGAATAGGACGTTATTAGTACAGTTTTCAATAGTCCTCTCATTTTAATTTTTAATTGCGTCTTTTATAGCCTCCCTGTCGCTGAAAGGGCGGCGTATGCCGTTTATTTCCTGATAATCCTCGTGCCCTTTACCCGCAACAAGCAGGGTGTCGCCTTGTTCCGTCATTGATACCGCCCGGATTACCGCCTCTGCCCTGTCCGGCAAAATCATGTAGTTATCCTTCTTGATGCCTGCAATTATGTCGTTAATAATCCGCATCGGGTCTTCTGTCCTCGGATTGTCGGATGTAATAATCACAAAATCGCTTAACTCAGATGCAACTGCGCCCATCTTATGCCTTTTATCCCTGTCCCTGTTGCCTCCGCATCCAAAAACCGTTATGACTTTCCCCTTTGTTATCAGCCGTGCCTCCTCAATAAGCCTCCTGAGTGCATCTTCGGTATGCGCATAATCCAGTATGCAGAGGAATTTCTGCCCGGCGTCAACCTTTTCAAACCTGCCGTCAACCGGACTTACTTCCCTTATGCCCTTAATTATTGCCTCATCGCTGACGCCGAGCACATAGGCAATCCCGACAGACATCAGGATGTTGTAAACATTATTCCGTCCTGCAAGCGGGGAACTTATGTTCAGTTTCCCTCTCGGCGTCTGAATATCAAACAAAAGACTATCTGTATTTGTATCTTTGTGTGTTCCCCTGACCCCTGACTCCTGACTCCTGACTCCTTTTATATCCATCCCCCTTATCATCACCCCTTCCTGAAGACCGCAGGTTATGACATTGCACTTTAATTTGTCTGTGAGGGTTCTCACTGCAGGGTCATCCCGGTTCAGCACGGCATAACCGCCGTTTTCAACGTAATCAAAAATTTTTGCCTTGGCAGTGAAATACTCTTCCATAGTGCCGTGAAAATCCAGATGGTCCTGCGTAAAATTAGTAAACGCCGCCGTTTTGAAAGAACAGCCTTCAACCCTTTTAAGAGTCAATGCGTGGGAGGACACCTCAAGCACGGCATACTCAACATTACTGTCCAGCATTTCCCGCAGGTATCCCTGGAGGTCTAAAGACTCAGGAGTCGTATGAATTGCCGCAGCAACTCTATCACCTATTATATAACGTATGGTCCCTAAAAGACCAACCTTCCGGCCCCATGCGTCAAGTATGCTCTTTGTTATATAACTGGTTGTTGTCTTCCCGTTTGTCCCTGTAATTCCGATGAGGGATAAGCCCTTTGAAGGCTCTCTGTAAAATGCAGAAGATACGGCCGCCAATGCATCCCTGCTGTCTTCAACAGCTATAAACGCTGCGCCGTCACATGACAAGCATATGCCGGATAAATCCGCTCCTTTTTCTACTATCACACCAGCAGCCCCCCTGCTTAATGCGTCATTTATGTATCTGTGGCCATCGGTGGAAAGCCCCCTGACAGCCACAAAGAGAAATCTTTCTTTTACATTCCTTGAGTCATACGCAATCCCCTTTATTTCACAGTTCACATCGCCGGCAACCCTTACCGCCTTTATTCCTTTTATAAGACTCTTAAGTGTCATCTACTGACAAGTGTAATATTATTCTCATCCCTTTCCATAGGAACATCCAGATATGTAAGCGTCTGCTCTATGATGTTTCTGAACACCGGTGCGGCTACCGTGCCTCCGTAACTTGCGCCCCGGGGCTTGAATACAACAATAATCAGTGAAATCCTTGGATTATCCGCAGGGACAAAACCGACAAAGGAACTCACATAATCAGAAGAGGAATACCGCCCTGTCTTAGGGTCAATCATCTGCGCCGTGCCTGTCTTCCCTGCAACCGCATTGCCCTTTATGGACGCCCTTTGCGCAGTCCCGCCTTCTGTAACAACTGTCTTTAAAATATCCCTCATTGTCTTTGCCGTTTCCTCTGAAACAACCTGCCGTTCAACCTTAGGCGAGGATTTCTCAATAATCCTTCTGTCAGGCGAAATTACTTCAGAGACGATATACGGCTTCATCAGTCTGCCGCCGTTGGCAATTGCCGAATAAGCCCTTAAAATCTGCAAGGGGGTCACCCCTATTTCCTGCCCGATTGACATGGTGGCAAGCGTCCTTCCGGACCATGCTCCAGGCGACTTTAAAAGCCCGCCCACTTCTCCTATGAGGTCTATCCCTGTTTTATCGCCGAAACCGAATCCTTTCACATATTCATAAAATTTTTTCTCGCCAAGTATTGTGCCGGCCTGTATCAGACAGACGTTTGACGACTTTTGAACGCACTCTTTAAATGTAAGCACGCCGTTTTTATGAACATCGCGGATAGGTTTGCCGCCGCCCACATTTATATAACCTTTGGAACAGTCAAATTTACTCTCAGGCGTGACAAGTCCCTCTTCAATAACACCTGAAGCGGAAATTACCTTAAAAGTTGACCCGGGCTCGTACGAATCAGTGATGGCCCTGTTGCGCCTTTCAGAGACATCCGCGTCAGCCGGCACGTTGAGGTCATATGTGGGCATGTTGGCAAGGGCAAAAATTTCTCCTGTCATCGGGTCCATCATTATTCCCACCGCGCCTTCAGCATGCCATGTTTCAACGGCGCCGGCCAGCTCTCTTTCAACTATATGCTGAAGTCCTTCGTCAATAGTAAGCAGGAGGCTGTTGCCCGGGATGCCTTCTTCCGTGTTATTGGCAAGGTTTAAGCCGTGCGCATCCCTGCCGAGCTGAACTTTTTTCACCTGTCCCTTCATATGTTTGTCATAACGGCGTTCAATGCCTTCAAGTCCCTTGTTGTCAATATCCGTATACCCGAGAATATGCGCCGCAAGCTGTCCCTTGGGATAATACCGCTTTGTCTCAGTGACAACGCCTACTGTATTTTTTAATTTATCCTTTACTTTCTCCGCTCCTCGCGACATGTCCTCGTCCATCTTTCTTGCAATCCACATAAAACTTGATTTCCTGCCTTTGCCGTCTGCAAGCCTGCTGCTGAGAATATTTGCAGAAACCTTAACTACCGGAGAGAGCCGTGAAGATACATCATTGATATTCTCCATCTTTACGGGCACGGCATATAAAGAATTAGTTTCTATATTAACGGCAAGCTCCCTCATGGACCTGTCATAAATAGTCCCCCTTTGAGGCATTAATGTTACTGCCCTTGAATACTGCTGCTCCGCCTTTTCTGAAAGACCCTTGTGCTGTATAACCATGAGATAAAAAAGCTTAAAGAAAACAACAGAAAAGCAAAAAAATACTATTGTCTTAAGCACAATTGCCCTTTTCCTGCCGGCATAATTATCTGCATCCGGGGCCCTGTCCCAGAGCATTGCAATATCCGATTTTTTTCTTCTTCTGTATCTCATAGTTCAAAGTAAAAAAAGTCTGCCCTGAGGCTAAGGTCCATTCCCTATGCCTCAGTCCGCCGTCAGGTTCAACGCCTGTCAGCAATTATTTAATGCTCGTCCCACAATGTAATGATTCTCAATTTTCTCCTTGTATTGAATCACTTATTATTTATGGATCGTCAGACCTCCTCATACTCTTAAAGGCCCTTAAAGGCGAATGCCAGGATGGTGTACTGCCCGCGTCTGCCTTTACAGATGCCTCGCGGGGTCCTGCGGGCCGCATCCTTCTGACAAAGATGACCTTCTCTCTCTCCGGAAGGCTCATGCCAAGATCACTTATTGCCGCATCTTCCACGCTCTTCATTGAAAATGAACCGGCCTTCTGCGCAAAGAGCAGTTTTCTTTCCCTTAGAATGCTTTCCCTCTCCTTCTGGAGCTTGCCGATATCATATTCCATGCTTATTGCTGAAGACCTTAGCCCTACAAGACAGAAGACGCCTGCAATCAGATACAGGGAAAAACCGAGTTTTATAAAACCCCTTTTCCAGCCCTTTTTAAGACGCCTTGCGGTCATAATGCCTCCGCTGCCCTGAATTTTGCGCTCCGTGAAGACGGATTCGTCCTTATTTCCTCCCGGTCCGGCACTAATGGTTTCTTTGTAATAATACTAAGCCGCCCTTCGGCTGAAAGTTTTTTGAATGAATTCTTCACAATCCTATCCTCAAGCGAATGATATGAAAGCACGCAAAACCTTCCGCCTTTATTGAGAAGGCCCGCGCCTTCATCAATTGCCGCAGTCAGCACAGCAAGCTCTTTGTTTACCTCAATTCTTAAGGCCTGAAAGGTCTTTGTTGCAGGGTGAATCCTGCCCCGTCTTCCAATAGCCCTCTCAATGATTTCCGCAAGCTCCAGGCAGGCGCTGACAGGTTTTTTTTTGCGTGCCGTAACAATCACCCTTGCTAGCTTCCTGCTGAATCCTTCATCTCCATACTGCCAGATGATATGGGCCAGGTCTTTTTCAGGATACCTGTTTACAATTTCAGCGGCCGTAAGCCTCTGTCTTTTATCCATCCGCATGTCAAGGGGCTCATCCCTTAAAAAACTAAAACCCCTGTCTTCAGCCTTGAGCTGTAATGTTGAAACACCTAAATCAAGCAGAATCCCGTCAACCTTTTCATAACCAAGTTCATTAACCGCTGTCTTCATATTTGAAAAATTGTCCCTGACAAAATGCACCTTGCGTCTTTCTGACATAAAAGTCTTCAGCCTCTCCCTTGCCGCCTGAATTGCAAGCTCATCGCTGTCCATCGCAATCAGCGTGCACTGCTGTGCATTCTTCAAAATACCCTCAGCATGCCCGCCGAGCCCTGTCGTGCCGTCAATGTATATCCCTGACTCTTTTATCTTCAACGCCTCAAGCACCTCCGTCAGCATAACCGGGATATGGACTATCCCCGGGCGTTCCGTTTCCAAATTTACAAACCAAGTCCGGACAGTTGTTCCATGTAAGTCTTTCTGTCCACCTTTGACGGGTCCGCAACATCTACGAATTCTTTTTTATTCCAAATTTCAATCCTGTTTCCCTGCCCTATCATGACCACCTCGCCGTCCAATCCCGCATCATCCCTCAGGGATGCCGGAACAAGCGTTCTGCCCTGTTTGTCTATCTCGCATTCCACTGCAGAGCCGACAACGCGGCGCATGTAATACCGGACTGCTTCCAGGGTCTGCGGCTTCCCCTTCATCTTTTCCATGAGTTGGTTCCACTCGTCAATCGGATAGGCGCAGATACAGCGGTCAAAAATGTCATTGACAAAAATAAGTTTTAGGCTATAATTTGATGAAAGTATTTCACGGAAAGGAGCAGGTATAATGATTCTGCCTTTTGGATCTAAGGTGTAATAATGTTTTCCGAAAAATCCCGGCATTTATCCTCCACTTTCTACCACTTTACTCCACAGTTAACAGTATAGGGGTCTGCAAATAGGTTGTCAAGAGAAAAAATAATGCTTCTATATTTTGTGGTTTAAGATAGTACAGCTACTATCTATTGGTATAAATTAGCAAATTTAGTTTATTTGTCATTCCCGCCCCCGATTACTGTTCTCGGGCATGACAGATATAACTACAAGTGGGAACAGGGACTGAGAAGTGAGAAGCATCCTGTATCTTTTAATTAATGGTTAACTTTACTGAGAGTTTTTTTAATTATCTGGTAGATGAAAAAGGGCTTTCCTCTAACACGCTGGAAGCATACAGAAATGACATTGGAAAATTTCAGGATTATATTAAAAAAACCGGCAAAGACCTGACGAGTTTTTCAAAAAGCGACCTCCTGCTGTATTTAAATCACCTCCGCGACCTCGGCAATCAGACGCCTACAGTTGCAAGAAACATATCCGCCATACGCGGGCTGTGCAAATTCATGCTTCTGGAAAAAATCATAGATGAAGACCCGGTGGAAAATCTAAGCACGCCAAAAGGCTGGAAACATATCCCCAAAATCCTCGGCGCCGATGATGTGTTTTCACTCATAGAAAAACCTCAGAATGAAAAATTTTCACTCAGGGACAGGGCCCTGCTTGAGCTTCTTTATTCCTCAGGCTTAAGGGCCAGCGAGATAATTAATTTAAAGACAGATGACATTAATTTTGAGGCGGGTTTTATCACAGTGATGGGCAAAGGCTCAAAAGAAAGGGTGGTGCCGGTCAATGAGGCCGCAATGCAAAAAATAAAAAAATATATTCAGGAGCTAAGACCGAAACTTCTTAGGAAAAAAACAGCGTCCGCGCTCTTTGTGGCAAAGGGCGGAAAGCCCATGACAAGACAAAGATTGTGGCAGCTTATTAAACTTTATGCAAAGGGGTTTTCACAGAACGTATCCCCGCATACACTGAGGCATTGTTTTGCAAGCCACCTGCTTGAAGGCGGTGCGGATTTGAGGACCTTGCAAAAAATGCTCGGGCACTCAGACATTTCAACCACGCAGATTTACACCAAGGTCACGCCTGAACGGCTCAGAAAAGTTCACAAAGAACATCATCCGAGGGGGTGAAATAGCTATTTCTTTCTCACCGCCAGTTTATTGAGCGCGTTTACGTAAGCCTTGGCCGCGGCGATGATGATATCCGTATCCGCGCCGTGCCCTCTCACAGCCTTGCCGTCTTCTTCAAGCGACACAACCACCTCGCCGAGCGCATCTGTGCCGCCTGTAATGCTTTTGACCTCAAATTTAAGCAGACTGCTTTTTGTATCTGTCACAGAGGCAATGGCTTTGTAAATCGCATCAATAGGCCCGTCACCGTGTTCCGTGACCTCCATTAATTCATCTCCAACTTTCAGCTTAACGGCAGCAGTAGGCTGCTGGCTCATGCCTGATGTTATATATAAATCTATCAGGCTGTAAGTCTCCTGAATCTTTGTCACCTCGTCAGAGACAAGCGTTTCAATATCCTCGTCAAAAATATCCTTTTTCTGGTCGGCAATTTTTTTAAACCGTTCAAATGCAATGTTAAGCTCATCATCGCTTAATTCATAGCCTAACTCTTTAAGCCTCGTCTTAAACGCATGCCTGCCCGAATGTTTGCCGAGGACAAGCTTTGTCTTATGAAGCCCTATGGTCTCAGGAGTAATAATTTCGTATGTGGACTTATCCTTCAAAAGCCCGTCCTGATGAATGCCTGATTCATGGGCAAAGGCATTTGCGCCGACAATCGCCTTGTTGGGCTGGACCGATATGCCTGTTATTTTGGTCACAAGCCTGCTGCTTCGCATTATCTCTTCGGTATTTATCTTTGTATCCGCATTAAAGATGTCTCGCCTGGTCCTTAGCGCCATGACAACCTCTTCCATAGAGCAGTTGCCCGCGCGTTCTCCTATGCCGTTAAGCGTGCATTCAATCTGCCCCGCGCCGTTCAGCACCGCTGAGAGTGAATTAGCCGCCGCAAGCCCTAAGTCATTATGACAGTGCACTGAGATTACCGCCTTATCAATATTCTTCACTTTATCGCAGATAGTCTTTATCAATGCGCCAAATTCATTCGGAATGGTGTATCCGACCGTGTCCGGTATGTTGACAGTTGAGGCGCCGGCTTCAATGACAGCCTCAATCACTTCGCAGAGATAACTTACATAGCTTCTGGTTGCATCCATAGGAGAAAATTCAACATCCTCAACAAAACTCCTTGCGAGCCGGACCATCTCAACAGACCTTTTTAACGCCTCTTCGCGGCTTACCCTGAATTGATGTTTAAGATGAATGTCAGAGGTGGAATGAAATGTATGAATCCTTTTTTTAGGCGCATCCTTAAGCGCCTCCCACGCCCTTTTTATGTCCTCTTCCTTGGCCCTCGCAAGACTGCATATTACAGGGCCTTCAACCTCTGCGCCTATGGTCTTAACTGCCTCAAAATCGCCCGGAGAGCTGACTGCAAATCCGGCCTCAATTATATCTACGCCGAGGCGCGCAAGCTGTTTTGCAAGCTGTACCTTTTCCTGTACATTCATTGACGCGCCGGGAGACTGTTCGCCGTCCCTGAGCGTTGTATCAAAAATTTTAATTATTCTCATTCATCTTACCTTCAGTTTAAGATAAAAATCGTTCAAGATGGTTCAAACTGTTTAACATTGTTCAAGATTGAACGGCTTGAACAATTTAAACTATGTTAAACCCGATGTATTGAGTTTTCTCTTTTTATAAAACATCACCGCATTCTCAATAATTCCCCACAGCATATAGCCCATGGCAAAAATAAAAATCATGTTTTCAGGATGCATAGCCACAAGCACAAGCACAATCACAAATACAACCAGAATCCAGAACGGCTTTCTCCTCTTAGGGTCAATCTCCTTCAGCCCATGATAACGCAGTGTGCTTACCATGAGTATCGCAAGAACAACAATCAGTGCAAGTATCAGGTAATTCTTTCCCCCCAGACTGCCCCACATTTCATGATAAAATAAAACCGACGATGTTGCAATGGTAGCGGCGCCCGGTATCGGCATGCCGGTAAACGCCTTGCTTTCGGCAGAACCCATTTGGACATTAAACCTTGCCAGCCTCAAGGCCCCGCATATGACATAAAGAAACGCGGCGCCCCAGCCCAAACGGCCGAAGTAATGAAGCGACCACCCGTAGATAAGCACCGCAGGGGCCACGCCGAACGCGATAAGGTCTGAAAGCGAATCAAGTTCAATGCCGAATTTTGTCGTGCTGTGAGTCAGCCGCGCCACCCATCCGTCAAGCCCATCAAAAATATTGGCAATCAGTATGGCCCATGCCGCATGTATGAAACTGCCTCTAAAGGATGCAAGTATCGCATAAAACCCAAGAAACATCCCGCAAAGCGTCAATGCATTCGGAAGTATGTAAATGCCTTTTCTCATTTTAAAACCGTTATTAGTTATTGGTTAATAGTTATAAGTTATACGAATAACGAATAACATATAACAAATAACTTATTTGTCTTCAATCACGCCTAATATTGTTTCCCCGGCCTTAACCCTGTCACCTAATTTTACCTTAATATTAGCATTTAATGGCAAGTAGACATCAAGCCTTGAGCTGAATTTTATTATGCCGTACCGCTCGCCTCTCTTAAGCTTATCTCCTGCCTTAACCCTGCACACCGCCCTTCTTGCGATAAAACCCGCCACCTGCCTTACCAGTATAGTCCCCTCTCCGCCTTCCAAAACCATTGCAATGTTTTCATTGAGCATTGACGCCTCATCTTTGTCTGCGGCAAAGAATCTGCCGGGCGTGTGCTTAACTGCCTTTACAACACCGTCGCACGGCGCCCTGTTTACATGGACATTAAAAGGCGACATAAAAATGCTTATTTTTATAAAGTCCCCCTTTATCAATGGGGGGTTACCGGCCTCAGGCGGCGCCGAAGGCGACCAGGGGTCTGGGGGGATTATATCACCATGAATTTCCTTAATCAGAATCACCCTGCCGTCTGCCGGAGAAACGAATACGCCCTTATCCTGCGGAACTGTCCTTTCAGGGTCGCGGAAGAAATAGAACATAAACAGCGTAAGGACAAGGAAAAGCACAGTCAGCCACGGCAGCCTGACAAATAAGGCTGCAAGCGTGATGAAGATGAAAACAATGATGAAAGGATAACCCTCAGGAGCGAATGCGTTCATAGCGTACAGCGTTTATAGAGTTATAGCGTACAGCGTTTTTAGCGCAACAAACGCGATAAACGCTATAACGCAATTATGCCTTTGATTTATCCACAAGTTTGCCTTTTTTAAGCCACGGCATCATGGACCTGAGCTTGGCCCCGACTTCCTCTATGGAATGTTCCTCGCCTTTTCTCGTGAGGGCATTGAATACAGGCTTATTGGCCCTGCATTCAAGTATCCATTCACGCGCAAACTCGCCGGACTGGAGCTCGCCAAGAATTTTTTTCATCTCTTTTTTGACGTCAGGCGTTATGACGCGCGGTCCCCTCGTCAGATCTCCGTACTGCGCCGTGTTGCTGATTGAATATCTCATGTTGGAAATCCCGCCCTCGTAGATTAAATCCACTATGAGCTTGACCTCATGTAGGCATTCAAAATACGCCATCTCAGGGGCATAACCCGCTTCAATAAGCGTTTCATAGCCTGCCTGAATAAGGGATGTAACGCCGCCGCATAAGACCACCTGCTCGCCAAAGAGGTCTGTCTCTGTCTCTTCCTTGAATGTGGTTTCAATAATGCCCGCCCTGCCGCCTCCGATCGCAGACGCATAGGAAAGCGCCACTTCCTTTGTGTCTCTTGAATGGTCCTGATGAACCGCAATAAGGCACGGCACGCCGCTTCCCTTTGCATATTCAGAGCGCACAAGATGCCCCGGTCCCTTAGGAGCAGCCATAAAAACATTTATGTCTGAAGGCGGGACAATCTGCCCGTAATGGATGTTAAAGCCGTGCGCGAATGCAAGATAGGCGCCTTTTTTGATATTCGGCGCAATCTCATTTTTGTAAATATCAGCCTGATATTCGTCAGGCAAGAGCATCATTATCACATCAGCCTCTTTTGCCGCTTCAGCAGGCGTCAGCGCCCTGAAACCGGCCTTCTTTGCCTTATCAAGGCTTGCGCCCTTTCTGATGCCGATAATCACTTTCACTCCGCTTTCCTTCAGATTATTGGCATGGGCGTGTCCCTGGCTCCCGTAACCCATGATGCAGACCGTTTTCCCCTTCAGCATATTCCTTTTAATGTCTTTATCGTAGTAAATCTTTACCATAAATCCTCCCTTGTTATTTCTTCGCTTTTTCCCTTGCAATCGCGACTTTTCCGGTGCGCACAAACTCTTTTATGCCGAAGGGTTTGATGAGTTCAATAAACGCATTTATCTTGCCTTCGTCTCCCGTGGTTTCTATTGTAAACGTAGAAGAGCCCGAATCAATAATCCTGCCTCTGAATATCTCGGCCAGTTTCAGCACCTCTATCCTGTCTTCCTTCCTCGGAGAAACTTTAATAAGCACCATCTCCCTTTCAACATGGTCTATCTCCATGAAGTCAACCACCTTGATGACATCAATAAGTTTATTGAGCTGTTTGGTTATCTGCTCAATTATCTGGTCGTCGCCTATGGTGACTATGGTCATAATGGAAATCTTAGGGTCAATTGTTTCCCCGACTGAAAGGCTTTCTATGTTATAGCCCCGGCCGCTGAAAAGCCCTGACACCCTGGACAGCACGCCGAATTTGTTCTCAACAAGTACTGAAATTGTATGTCTCATTACTCCTCCGGAGTTCGTTGTTGGTTATTAGTTATTCGTTATTTGTCAAAAACTAATAACATATAACGTTTAACAAATAACTTATTTTATAGCCTTTAACTTCTTCTCTTCCTTCTTCTCTTCATCAAACAGCATCTCGTTTATCGCGGCGCCGGCAGGCACCATCGGATAGACCTTTTCCTTCCAGTCTATGATAAAGTCCATAAACACAGGTCTATTTTTCACCTTAAGCGCCTCTTTTATCACAGGCACGACTTCATCAGGTTTTGAAGCCCTCAGCCCTACTGCGCCGTATGCCTCCGCAACCTTGACGAAATCAGGATTGCCCGATTCAAGATGCGTATGCGAATAACGCTCTTTAAAAAACAGCTCCTGCCACTGTCTGACCATTCCCAGATAGCCGTTATTCAGTATCGCTACTTTAACCGGCAATTTATTTATCACTGCGGTTGCCAGTTCTTGTATGTTCATCTGTATGCTTCCGTCGCCTGCCACGTCTATGACAACCTTGTCAGGGCAGGCCAGCTGGGCGCCTATTGCCGCGGGAAAGCCATTTAAAAAACTGAGCAGTCCACATCTGATTATGCCCAACCTCAGTGGCAATGATTGCATCGCCCTTTGTAAGCTCATGCAGTTTTTCTATGACAAACTGCGGCTTTATTTTGTCCTCATCATAAGTGTAATGAAGGGGCCTTTCCTGCTTCCATGCCTTTATCTGCTTCAGCCATGACTTTCTTATTGCGTCCCACGGCTCCTTAACTTCTTCTTTAAGGACCTTAAGCATATCCTTCAGCACATGCCTCACATCGCCTACAATCGGAATGTCCACCCTCAGGTTCTTCTTGATTGAGGTAGGGTCTATGTCAATATGGATAATCTTCGCATGAGGCGCAAACGATGCCACCCTTCCTGTAACGCGGTCGTCAAACCTTACGCCTATGCCTATCAATAAATCCGCTTCCTGCACAGCCATGTTGGCGTAATATGTGCCGTGCATTCCTAACATTCCAAGAGAAAGCTCGCTTGTCCCCGGGAAGCCCCCAAGCCCCATGAGTGTCATCGTTACAGGCACATGTGTAATCTCCGCAAGCTCCCTCAATTCCTTTGAGGCGCCTGAAAGTATTACGCCTCCGCCTGCCATTATCACAGGCTTCTTAGCCTTTGCTATCTCATGCGCCGCCTGTTTTATCATCCACTTATTGCCTTCATATGTGGGATTGTAGCTCCTGATTTTTATGTGCTCGGGCCATATAAAATCACCCTTGCCTGAAGTAACATCCTTTGGCAAATCAATGAGCACAGGGCCGGGCCTTCCTGTTGATGCAATGTGAAACGCCTCCCTCACGGTCTGCGCCAGGTCCTTCACATCCTTAACAAGATAATTGTATTTTGTGCAAGGTCTTGTAATCCCGACTATGTCCGCCTCCTGAAAGGCGTCATTGCCTATAAGCATTGTCGGCACCTGTCCTGAAAAAACCACCATAGGGATTGAATCCATAGAGGCATTGGCTATGCCTGTAACCGTATTTGTTGCGCCGGGACCTGACGTCACGATTGCCACGCCTACCTTGCCGCTGGCCCTTGCATAGCCGTCTGCCGCATGAATAGCGCCCTGCTCATGCCTTGTAAGGATAAGTTGTACGTCCTTTTCGTCATAGAGAACGTCAAAGATATTGAGGACCACGCCCCCGGGATAGCCGAAGATGTGTTTTACCCCCTCTTTTTTCAGACAATCAATTAAAATTTCAGCTCCTGTCTTTTTCATTTAAGCTCCTTCATAACGTGAATAGTCGTTAGTGAAT
>JACQZD010000214.1 GCA_016207865.1 Nitrospirota bacterium | reverse complement strand
TTACATCAGGTATAAAATGAGTTCTCTTAGGCAAAGCATAATAAAATTTATTTATAACACACCCCTCATTCCCCCAGATATGCCTTTTTTTTTTCTTTTTCATGAAGCAGGTCTCCGCCCTTCCCCTCTTTTACCACCTTCCCCGATTCTAAAACATAGGCCCTGTGCGCCAGTCTTAAAGCCGCCTTTGCATTCTGCTCCACAAGCAATATCGTAAGCCCATCTGCATTGAGTTCTCTAATCGTCTTAAATATTTTTCCTACGATAATCGGCGCAAGCCCTAAAGAAGGCTCATCAAGCAGAAGCAGTTTCGGCTCTGACATGAGCGCCCTTCCGATTGCAAGCATCTGCTGTTCCCCTCCGCTAAGCGTTCCGCCGGGCTGTTTATGCCTTTCCTTAAGCACAGGGAAAAGCTCAAAAACAGTTGACAGTTGACTGTTGACTGTTGACTGTCTTCTGTTAACTGTGAACTGTTCACTGTTAACTGAGTATGCTCCCAGCTCAAGATTTTCCATCACAGTGAGCTTCGGGAATATTCTCCTTCCTTCAGGAACCTGTGAAACTCCCCTTGCAACAATTTTATGCGGAGGCCTGCCGTGTATATCCTCGCCGTTAAAAATTATAGAGCCGGTCTTTGGTTTTAAAACCCCTGATATAGTCATCAACGCAGTGCTTTTGCCTGCGCCGTTGCTTCCAATGAGGCATACGATTTCGCCCTTATCCACCCGGAGGTTAAGGCCCTTGACCGCCTCTATGTTCCCGTAAAATGTGCGTATGTCTCTAAGTAAAAGCATCAGAAAATATGTTCCTTCCCAAGATATGCCTCTATTACATCATGGTTATTTTGTATTTCCCTTGGGTTTCCTTCTGCAATTTTAATTCCGTGGTCCAGAACAACAATATGGTCGGATATGCCCATCACAACCTTCATGTCATGCTCTATGATTATCACTGTTTTGCCCCATTCCTTTATTTTTTTTATCAAATTCATTAGTTCGCTGCTTTCGTGCGGGTTCATGCCTGCCGCCGGCTCGTCAAGCAATAAGATTTTAGGCTCTGTTGCAAGCGCCCTTGCAATCTCAAGACGCTTCTGGCTGCCGTAGGGAAGGCTTTCGGCAGATATATCGGCATAATCCTGTATGCCGGCAAATTCAAGATACTCATAAGCCGTTGATCTTATTTCAGCCTCTTCTTTTTTGAATTTTTCTGTACGCATCACTGCTGTTATGATTCCTTCTTTTGAGCGGGTATGCTGGCCTATCATCACATTATCCAAAACGCTCATATTGCCGAATATGCGTATGTTCTGAAAGGTCCGCGCAATTCCCATTGCGGTTATTTCATAAGTTAGGCTCGATAATTCCAAGAATAATGCCGGGTGCAACCTTAAGGCTCACCTGTTCAACAGCCTTAAGTCCGCCGAATGTTTTTGTCAGTTCTCTTATTTCTAATATCATTGTCTTACACTATTTGAACGATTTTCTAAAAGTCCATATTCATTGTCATTCCCGCAAGCCCCGAACAAGTCGGGACAGGCTCCGCGCGTCGGGAATCCTTCATTAAAAATGATTCCGGACAAGCCGGAATGACAGATACTACTGAATTTATTTTTAAACTATTTTGAACTTCTTATCAGCCCCCCGGGTCTGAATACCATCATGAGCACAAGTCCGGCGCCGAGCGCAAGCATTCTGTAAAGCTGAAATTCTCTCAGCATTTCCGGCAGGACGATAAGTATAAACGCGCCAAGAATTACGCCCGGGATGCTGCCAAGCCCGCCAAGTATTACCATGCAGGCGATTAAGACAGACTCCATAAACGAAAAACTTTCAGGAGATACAAACCGCATCTTGCCGGCAAAAAGCGCCCCGGCAAGCCCGGCCCAAAATGCGCCGAAGGTAAACGCAAGAAATTTGAAATTAGTATTGTTAATGCCCATGGCCTCTGCCGCTGTTTCATCCTCTCTTATGGCAAGCCACGCCCTGCCGGTCCTTGAATAATAAACGCGTCGGACCACAAATACGGCAATTATGACAAAAATTAAAACGAGATAGTAATAATGTATCAGCGTATTCAGTTTAAATCCTAAGATAAGCGGCGCCGGTATTCCTGTAATGCCGTTAGGTCCTTTTGTAAGACTGTCCCAGTTGTTTAATATGAGGCGTACAATTTCACCGAAGCCGAGGGTAACTATTGCCAGATAATCGCCCCTGAGCCTTAATGCCGGGAATGCAAGTACAAGCCCTGACAACGATGTTATGATTACTGAAAGAGGAAGCGCGCCCCAGAACCCTAACCCTGCCCTCGTTGTAAGAAGGGCGCAGGAATACGCGCCGACTGCATAAAAGGCGGCAAACCCCAGGTTCAAAAGTCCGCTGAATCCAATGACCACATTAAGCCCCAGCGCAAGTATAATGTAAATCCCTGCAAGGATGATAACATCAATGTAGTAATCTTTCAGAAAAAGCGGCAGTACAAACAGGATAATAGAAATTAAGACATATGCAGATTTCCGGTTAACGGAAATCTCCGGCCGTCTGATTTTTCTGAAATGCACAGACAGCCGTTTAGCCATAACAAATGCGCCGTAAGCAAGACAAAGCCCCGGAAACAGAAGAAGCGCGCCCTTGACTCCAGTAAAAGGCATGCACAAAAAGGAAATCCAGAGTATGAATAATATTATTTTCACCCTGATTTTCCAAGCAGACCTTTGGGTCTTATCAAAAGTATGATGATTAAGACTATAAATGCGTAGGCATCCTTGTATTCGCTTGAAAGAAAGCTTGCGCCGAGACTCTCTATAATCCCCAAAACAAAACCCCCTAATATTGCGCCGGGAATGCTTCCGATGCCGCCTAACACGGCGGCGGCAAAGGCCTTTATGCCGACAATATAGCCTATGGAATAATTGACAAGCCCGTAATACATCGCCACCATCA
>JACQZD010000175.1 GCA_016207865.1 Nitrospirota bacterium | reverse complement strand
ATAAGGATTGAAACTCCAGTGGATGTATGCCATATCTGCGGCATTGGTAGCTTGTAACAGACCATCCAGAAAAATAAGGATTGAAACAATGTCGGGTCTGAATACCTATGCCAGACATCCTTATCTTGTAACAGACCATCCAGAAAAATAAGGATTGAAACTCATCGCGACCGGGGGTCAACGGCGGGCTTTTGAGGTACTTGTAACAGACCATCCAGAAAAATAAGGATTGAAACGTTATTTAGTTGTTGACAAACAGCAATAGCGAGAGTACTTGTAACAGACCATCCAGAAAGATAAGGATTGAAACGTGAAGGATTGTTCTAACCCGGACTTGCCTGATTCATCAGAAAGTGGTATAATATTTTTAGAGGCAACGGCTTGGTCGGATGGTGCCTTACCTTCCCCAAAACTGCCCTGGTCGTGAGTCAAGTCTGGTAAGGAGGCTTGCCTTAGCTTTTTTGTTTCATCTTTTAAGTCAAAAACACTTAGAAAAGTTTTTCCCTCTTTTTTAATTTCCTGAACAATAACTCTGACAACATTTCCATCTTCAAATTTTCCTAATAAACTATATCGTTTGATTCCGGGTTTTACTTCTCTTACTTCATCAGCATAGGGTGTATTTTCCAAAATCTCTTTGGCTCTTGCCAGAAGTTTTATTCTTCTCTTTATATTGTCATCAGATAAATTTCTTCTTGTAACAGACCATCCAGAAAAATAAGGATTGAAACTAAAGTGAGGGATTTCCCTTTGAGGAACCGTAAAGGATAAAATTGACAAATTTACCAATAAGTTTTTCCGAGAGAAAAATAAAACCGGCAAACAGTATAATGCCGATTATGCCACCAAAAACATAATTTAACATGTGCATCGCCTCCGTTGCAATACAGTTTACCATAATTGACCTGTTTAGAATAGGCTTGTCACAGACCCTCCAGAAAATAAGGATTGAAACAAATGTAAAAACCTGTGCATAACCATGAAAATCAGTCGCGCCCTGCGCGGGCGCCTGCGTGACGGTAGGCAGGCGTGGATTCTCCTTCTTCCCTAAATATAATTTGACAACTTTCAACGCTTATGTCATAGTAGCTATAAATGTAGCTACATGGAGGTGAAAAAATGAAGTTTGCAAATGTCAGGGAGCTTAAAAACAAGACCTCTGAAATTTTGAGAAAGGCTGAGAAGGAAACGGTGATTATCACATCAAAAGGCAAGCCCAGAGCAATAGTAACAGCAATTTCCGAGGAAGATTTTGAGGATTACCTCCTTGAGCACAGCTCTTCTTTGCTGGAAGTGCTTGAAGAGGCCAGGGAGGAATATATCGCAGAAGGCGGTATAACTCTTGAAAACTACCTTTCAAAGAGAAAGAAAAAACGTGGATAAATTTAACCTTATCCTCTCGCCAAAGGCAGTTAAAGATCTCAATGCTTCCAGCGAGAGTTTTTGTTTGAAAATTACGACTGCCGTAAAAATACTTAGCGAGAATCCGTTCCCGCGGGGTAAATTAATTAAAAAAACAAAGGGAACAAAATCAGTTTTTTACAGACTTAGAGCTGACAAATACAGGGTATTTTACATAATTGATGCCGACAAAGTTGTTATCTTAAGAATTTTAAATAAGAAAGATGCCGCGAGATTCATACAAACCTTAAATTAATAGTATAATAAACACATGCCTGTGCTGAAGGAAATAAACACCATTGACGCCCTTGTGGACAGGGTTTTTTCCTACAACCCTGAGGCGAATTTTGACCTTTTCCGCAGGGCGTACGCATTTTCCAGCGAGGCGCATCAAAAGCAAAAAAGGGTTGAAGGCTCGCCTTACATTGAACATCCCTTAGCAGTTGCCGCAATTCTCACGGATATGCGCATGGACAGCACGACCATTGCGGCAGGGCTTTTGCACGATACCATTGAGGACACTGCTGTAACGGCTGAAGACATAAAAGGGCTTTTCGGCAAAGATGTGGCATTTCTTGTTGAGTCCCTGACGAAATTAAGCAGGATGGAATTCAGGACCAGCGAAGAAGCCCTGGCCGAAAACTTCAGAAAAATGTTTCTGGCCATGGCAAAGGACATCAGGGTAATGCTGATTAAATTCGCCGACCGGCTGCACAATATGCGCACACTGGAATATCTCCCGGAGACAAAGAGGGAACAAATTGCGCAGGAGACAATGGATATTTATGCGCCCCTTGCAAACAGGCTCGGTATCGGCTGGCTGAAGACCGAGTTTGAAGACCTGAGTTTTAAACACATCATGCCTGAAATCTATAGTGACCTGAGCGGTAAGGTTGCAAAAAGAAAAGAGGAGCAGGAAGAATATTTAAGCGAAGTCATAACCATACTTGAGAAGACTCTTGCGGAGGCTGAGATTCCCGCAAGGGTCTTCGGAAGCCGTTCCGGGCATGTTTAAGGATTTTATCGGGGCGCCCAAATCCAACCTTTATCAGTCCCTTCATACAACAGTAGCCGGCCCCAAAGGCGAAAAGATTGAACTTCAGATAAGGACTGAGGAAATGGACCGGATTGCGCGGGAAGGTATTGCCGCACACTGGAAATACAAAGAACAAAAGCCCATAAAAGAAAAAGATGATAAATATTTTTCATGGCTCAGGGATATTGTGCAGGCGCAGAAGGACGTGCCGGATGCAAAAGAATTTCTTGAGACGGTAAAGGGCAACATCTTCCCTGACGTTGTGTACGTTTTTACACCGAAGGGCGATGTCATGGAACTGCCTTATGACTCAACGCCCCTGGACCTGGCCTACAGCATCCATACTCAAATCGGGCATCAGTGCACAGGGGCCAAAGTAAACGGTAAAATAGTTCCTCTCCGGTATACCCTGAAAAACGGAGATACCGTAGAGATAATAACCTCGCCCGGACATCATCCGAGCAAAGACTGGCTCAAATTTGTCAAGACAACAAGGGCCAAGGCAAGGATTAAGCAGTGGATAAAAGCCGAGGAAAGGGAAAAAGGCGAAGCAGTCGGCAGGGAGCTTTTGGAAAGGGAGCTTAGAAAACATGACCTCAGCCCTTCATTGATAAAGTCAAAAGAAGTCCTGGACGCTGCCAAATTATTCAAGTTTACTGCGCTTGAGGACCTCCTGCTTGCAATCGCCTACGGAAAACTCTCTCCGCATCAGATCGTGAACAAACTGCTTCCTGAGGCTGAAAAAATAGAAAAACACCCGGCAAGAAAAGAGCCGGAGAAAGAAGTTGAAGAAAAAGGAATAAAGATTAAAGGCGTTGATGAAATAATGTACCACCGCTCAAAATGCTGTTACCCGCTTCCCGGTGAAAAGGTCAAAGGCTTTGTGACAAGAGGCCGGGGGGTTTCCATCCATACGGCAGACTGCCCCAATCTTGAAGTCATGGCAGTTGATAA
>JACQZD010000174.1 GCA_016207865.1 Nitrospirota bacterium | reverse complement strand
TTTTTCTTTACCGCCTTTGCGATGGATTGAAGGAGCATTGTCTTGCCGGTCCTCGGAGCCGCGACAATCATGCCCCTCTGCCCCATACCGATTGGCGTAATTAAATCCATGACCCTTGTGGAATAATCTTCCTTGTCGTATTCAAGCTTAAGGCGTTTAGTGGGATAATACGGGATGAGATTATCAAAAAGCGGCCTGTCAACATTTTCCTCGGGGGATTCGTGATTTATGGCTTCAACCTTAAGCAGGGCAAAGTAACGCTCACTTTCCTTCGGGGGTCTTATCTGACCGGTTACCAAATCGCCGGTCCTCAGATTAAACCGTCTTATCTGCGAAGGTGAAACGTATATATCATCCGGGCCGGGCAGGTAACTGTAATCCAGGGAGCGGAGAAATCCAAAGCCGTCAGGCAGAATCTCAAGCACGCCCTCTCCGAATATCAGCCCTGTCTTTTCAGTCTGCGCCTGGAGTATCGCAAAAATCAGGTCCTGTTTCCTGAGCCCTCTTGCGCCGTCTACGCTGAGTTCCCGCGCCATTTTAGTAAGCTCATCAATTGTTTTGTCTTTTAATTCTGAAATGTTCATGCCTGCTCCTTAGTTTTGATTGTGCCTAATCAGATTTGTTCGGAACGAATCTCCGATATTTTATTTTTTCCTTGTCTGCGGCTCGTCTGCAATCCATAGAGTAGAGCGGAGAAATTTATTCATTAAGAATAAAAAATACTTCCCGGTCAATGATTTGTTGTGAGGTTTTACCTTTCAATAAAAAAATGGGATTTGTTTAAAGCAAATAGAAGAATTAACTTACCTTAAGAATACTAAAACCCGAGGCCTGTTTATTTAGTAAATTCAACCTTTTTAGTTTCTTTTTTCACAACGGCAGCATTGCCTGACTCATATTTATATACAAAACTCGCGTCTATGTCAACTGATTTTGTGCCCTCGGTAAGGGGAACTACATAGGTAAACGATTCAGTCTTTCCGGGTTCAAGGGCGTCATATACATGATCCATCGCAGTTATATCCCAGTTGTTAAGCCCGAGATAACCTTCCTTGTTGTGACTGAAATGAAAATCATAGACCTCATATTCCCTGGTTTTGGAAAATACCTGTTTGCCGCTCTGGTCTTTTACGGTCACTTCCAGTGCCGTTTTCGGGAAGTATATTCAGCCGTGGGGTATTCCGTGCCCCGAGTGGCTTGTCAGTTGGATGTTCATTACAAGCCCCGGCACTATTCTGTTTTCAAGATGATAAACATATTCCGTAGGACTTGCCGAAATTTTAATTTCAACGGCATCTTTTGCAAAATCCTTTTCGTAAATGCCCGGGAACTTATGGCTCGCTTCCTTCATGTGGCAGCCCTGACAGGTTTCCTTGCCGCCATGCTTAAGATAATGCTCTTCGTAGCTTGAGTAAATAGTAGGGCATTCATTTGAAGGCAGTTCACAGCCGTGACATTTGCCGCAGAACTTGGATGACTTAAAATATTCAGATTTTACCGAGTTGAATCCAAGCTCATCCTTGTGAGGAGAAGTGTCCTGCGCCTTCCCTGTACCATAAATAGTTTTCGGCTGAGGGTTGCCGTCAGGAACCGCATATAAGTTATGACATGCTATGCAGTTAATATTAAGTTTCGCAAGTTCCTTCTTCACCGCTTCTCTTTTTGCCTCGTTCTTTTCATCCACTGCAGTTATGATCATATCTGAAATCTTTACGACAAGTTCATCCGAGGCATCTCTTATCTGCGGTGCATGGCAGCCGAGGCAGACATCCTTCAGGTCTTTTCTGGCTGCCTTTGATTTATCAAGCCCGCTCAGAATAAATGTTTTAAAAGTCCTCAGAACGCGCGGGTCTACAATTGATTTGCCATGCCATGAACCGGCCCAGTCTTTGTGGATATCTTCATGACATTCACCGCATTTTGACGAATCATAAGGCGCCACAAGTTCATCAATGGTCGCTGCAGTTCCGGAAAATGCAGGCTGGGAGACAAAAACCGCAAAAACAGCCAGCAGAAACACTAAAATTAGTCTCATAGAACCTCCTGTCTTTATTGAAATATTCATTGTAAATTTGTCATTGCAAATTTAACATTTAAAATTTGCATTTTGAAATGATAATTGATAATTTTGCAATAAAAAATTCTCAGTGTCCTCTGTGGTAAATTTTTCCCTGTGGTAAATTTCTCTATTGGGTTGCCTATTATAAACTCAAAAATACTCAGAGTGTCAAGGGAATATTTGCAATAAGATAATTAATTATTTTTATTCCCATTCAATGGTGCTCGGCGGCTTTGAACTTATGTCAAAGACAACCCTGTTTATGCCCTTAACCTCGTTTATTATCCTGTTTGAAATAGTTTCTAAAACTTCATAAGGAAGTTTTGCCCAGTCAGCGGTCATGCCGTCAAGGCTCTTCACCGCCCTTACTGCAATGACATTTTCATAGGTCCGTTCATCGCCCATTACACCTACTGTCTTTACGGGAAGCAGGACTGCAAAGGCCTGCCACAATTCCGTGTAAAGCCCTGCCTTTTTTATTTCTTCAAGCACTATCACATCCGCTTTCCTCAATATGCGGCACCTCTCAGGCGTAACCGAGCCGATAATCCTTATCGCAAGGCCCGGACCGGGGAACGGATGACGGCTTAATATTTCGTCAGGCATGCCGAGCTCCCTGCCCAGTACCCTCACTTCGTCTTTAAAAAGCTCCCTGAGAGGTTCAATAAGCTTAAGCCTCATATCCTTTAAAAGCCCGCCGACATTATGATGGCTCTTAATGGTGGCGGAAGGACCTTTAAATGACGTGCTTTCTATGACATCAGGGTACAAGGTCCCCTGCGCAAGAAATTTCACACCCTTTAATTTTTTTGCCTGCTCCTCAAAAACCCTTATGAACTCATGGCCTATTATCTTTCTTTTTCTCTCGGGGTCTGCTACGCCCTTGAGTTTTCGCAAGAATCTTTTGGATGCGTCAACTGTAATTATGTTCATGTGAAAGTGCTTTCTCAGGGTATCCTCAACTTTTTTTGCCTCTCCCTCCCGCAACACCCCGTTATCAACAAAAATGCAGGTAAGCTGTTTCCCTATGGCCCTGTGCATCAGCACAGCAGTAACCGCTGAATCAACCCCTCCGCTTATGGCGCACACAACGCCGCTTCTGTCCGCCTTTTCCTTTGTTTCCTTTGTCGCTGTGTCAATAAAAGACTTCATCGTCCATTTTGGCTTGCACTGACAGATATTGAACACGAAATTCTTTAAAATCTTCGTACCATTTGCAGTATGCACAACCTCAGGATGAAACTGAAGCGCAAAAAATCTCCTGTCCTTATCCGCCATCGCGGCAACCGGGGAGTTGTTCGTGTAGGCAATGCGCTTAAAGCCGGCAGGAATCTTCTCAATCCTGTCGCCGTGGCTCATCCAGACGACAGTGACAAGTGACGAGTGACGAGTGACGAGTTTTTTAAATTTTGAATCTTGAATCTTGAATGTTCCTTCTTCTGACTTCTGACTTCTGAC
>JACQZD010000185.1 GCA_016207865.1 Nitrospirota bacterium | reverse complement strand
TAAAAAAAGACATCATTATTGAGAAACTTATTGAGAAAGAAACAAAAGTTGTTCTCACAGATAAGGAACTTGAAGATTATTACAATAAGAATACTGAAAAATTCCATGAGCCGGAATCCGTCCGCATCAGGGATATTTTTATTAAATATAATATGTCGGAAGTTGATTTCAGGAAAAAAGCAGAAGAGCGCGCCAAAGATGTGATGTCAAAGTTAAAGGCAGGAAAGGATTTTGCTGAAATGGCGTCGCTCCATTCCGATGACATGAGCAAGGTTAATGGGGGTGACGTCGGCTATATTCATAAAAATTCATTTACCCCTGAGATTGAAGAGATTGCTTTTTCATTGAAGATAGGGCAGATGAGCGGCCCGATTGCGACTGAATACGGGTATCATATCATTAAGGTTGAAGGCAAAAAACCATCAAGACAGGTCCCGTTAGTCCAGACAAAAGAGAAACTGAGGGGTGAGCTGACCTCTTCCTACCAGGCAAAAAAGAAAGAAGAACTTATCAAAAGGCTGCGGCATAATGCAAAAATTATATATTACTGAGATAATTCATCGTTCAGGGTTTATTATTTTTCCCCTGCCTGCTACCCTGCCTGATTTCATATTAACGATGAACATCAAACGATGAATGAACACGGTGAACGGTGAACCGTCAGGCAATCTTTTATGGAATCCTGAGTTTCTTACTGGTTTTTTTTTATTTTACGGACAACCGCGCTCTCGCCAGGATTTCAGGCCAGGTTCAGCTTACGTATGATGAAGAAGAAAATAACCGTGAAGGCAGTATTACGGAACTCACCAGCATAAAGCAGAAATATAGAATCAATTATACGAACTTTCTTTATGACCCGCGGCTTTTAAATTACTCCATAGGCGGCATATTTTCAAGGGAAGACAACGAGGCTGACGGCACTGAAACAGATATGGAGGCAACGGATTATGATGTAAGGCTTTATTTATTAAATTCAAGCCATATCCCAATCACTCTCTGGACGAGTAAAAATACAACTACATCCTTTCTTCCCCAGGCCGATGGTACGGTGGCCATAACAGAGCAAAAACAGCAATCCGTTGGACTTAGCGGAAATTACTTTAAAAGGGGCGCCCCGCGCCTGCGGTACGGTTTTACGCAGGAGAATAAGGAGATTACAGGGACCCAGCCCGGGTCTGATGAAAGGACAAGGACCTTATCCTTCGGCATACACCATGGATGGAAGTCCTCTACTGTTCACATGGACTATGCTTTTACTAATGTTTCAGACAAGGTGCTTTCAACCGCAAAAACCGTACATGATGTGGGCGCCGGAGCAGAAACGAGCTCAAGATTATCAAGAGCGGCAACACTTTCGTCTAATATCGGGTTTCATACGAATACATATGATGAATTTTCGGAATTTGTATACGGCTCAGGGCTTAGTTATAATCCGGCTGGTAATATTAGTGGGGCTGCGAACATAGGCTATACCCACACAGATCAAACCGGCGGGACGGCAGATGCATATACCGGAGGTGCCAACGCGGTTTATTCAAAAAAGTTAAGCAATTTTCTTGTTAACACTGAAACAGCCTCCGTCAACTTTAACAGGGGGGAGACCGGGGATACCACAACCGAGGCGCTGAGCGGCACGCTCAACTATGGCAAACAGATAGCAAGAAATTTGGCCTTTTCAGCAAATACCGGCGTTGGACTTGAAGCGCAGCAGGGGGAAGACATTACAAAGACAATGTTAAAGTCAGATATTGCTTCAACATTGACCAGAGATTTTCCGATGATTAAGTCTCAGGTCTCAACAGGGGGCGCCTTGAATTACATGACATCATCCGCAGGCGGCAGGAACCAGAATTATTCCTTGAACTTAAACCTAATCTGTGCGTGCATAGAGCATGTTACGGCGCAGAGTCAGCTGGTATATGCTGCTTCTGAAACCAGGGAGGATACAGAAGATTCCGCGGCTGCAACACCAACCGTTGACAGAAGCCTTATCTCAGATTCAAGCGTTGCGTATTCAATCCCCCTCGGATGGAGGACGACGATGGAAGCAAAGGCCGGAGCCGTAAGGGAAAGCGGGACGACGAGCAAGAATTCATATTATACGGAGGGCTCTCTTTCATCCGCTTTGAGGAGAAACCTTTTTTTGAAATCAAACCTGAGGAAAGAACGCGAAAACACTATCCCAAATGATAATGTTGCGGCATCGGTGAGCCTTGATTACAGAATAAGGTTAATTTTTGTGAATTTAAGATATGAATACCGGAGGGAAGAGGCCATGAGCGCTGTAAACAAAAGGCAAGCTACTTTTTTGCAGGTCTCAAGGCCGTTCTGAAACGGGAATGAACGGGAGAGTAACTATTCAGTGATGAGTGGCAGAGAAGAGAGATTCCGGACAAGCCGGAATGACAACATGGGGAATAACAAGAGTTCTGTCATTCCCGCTTGTCCGGAATCCTTATTTTAAGACATACTATACCACCCGTAACTGAAGGGTTACACAGGAGAGAGTTTTGTGATTGTAAATCCAACGGAAATCTTATAAAATAATAATGAAAATGGATGGTCAACTGATGATAGAAAAAATCTTTAAGTTGAAGTTTTTTCTTAAATTCACTGCAATAATCATTGGCAGTATTGCTCTCATGGCGTTTGTACTCTATGTGTACCTGCCAAAGCCTGATAGAACCCGCTATACAGATGTCGTTGCATCATTTGTTACTGCCGATGATATGCTGATGCCTGTATTTGTTGCCGCAGAAGCCATAGAGGTTATAGTTATAATTGTGGTGATTGCCCTGATATCTGTTTTTGCCTCGCATAAGATAGCAGGACCTATATACAGGGTGGAAAAGACGATTGAATGCCTTTTAAATGCGGATTTTGCCCGGACCGTGAGGTTCAGGAGTTATGACCAGCTCCAGTGCACTGCCGAGGCGCTTAACACTACCTGCAGAAAATTCGGAGAGAAGCTCAGCGCCGTAAGCAGCGCTTATGAGGCTTTTGAAAAGGAAAGAAAAGAAACGGAGAACACATCAGGCTCTTTAGAAAAGCTGAAAGAAAAAATTGATATCATTGGAAGGGAGATTAAAAGATTCAATTTTTGATGAGCCGTTTATTCAAGTGGCATGCACTGATGTTCATTGCCGTCATTTTTTTTCTGATATGGGTATCGTGGGCGGAGAAAAAAGGACATGTCTTCAAGGAAGAGGAGTGTTTTAAATGTCATCTTTCCCTGAGCGGTGGTAAAAAAGTATTTGTCAAAGACATAGATACTCTGTGTGATGAATGCCATTCAGATATGGGACTTTCCCATCCTTCGGGACAAAAGCCCTCAAGGTCCCTGCCAGCAATTTTCCCTCTGGACTGGAGGGGCAGAATGACCTGTGCCACCTGTCATGACATCCACATTACAGACAGTAAGAGCGACTTTTTACTCAGGGGAGGTTATAAAGCAGGCAGGGTATTCTGCTATTTATGCCATAAAAATACGGTAGGCCAGCATACCGGCAGCGACCAGCCTGCGCATACGGCAACCAGATTTGAAATAATAAATGAGAGCAACCCGATAGATGACCTGTCAACCGAGTGCCTGTGCTGTCATGACAGCTCACTTGCAAAGGGAGCCAATATCGGCATGGGGGCGTGGACCCACAGAAGAGGCACAGAACATCCGGTAGGGGTTGTCTATATGAAAGCGTACAGAAATGGCGGATACAGGCATCCGTCAGAGCTGAACAAGGCTATCAGGCTCTTTGGTGGGAAGGTCGGCTGCGGCTCATGCCATAACATGTATGCTAAAGAAAAACATAGTCTTGCAATGAGCAACAAAGGAAGCGCGCTTTGCCTGGCATGTCATTTAAAATAGCGTAAGGAAAAGAAAGGAACAAGATGGAGAACACCGCAGAGACAGGAAAGACGCAATATTATAAAAGGAAGCATTATTTCATTAATAAAAGGCTTCAGGGTAAAGTCATTCTGTATTTTATCCTTATCGGGGTGGTAATTGCCCTGGCCACGGACACGGTAATCTGGCATTATTCAAACAAGGAAATAGCAAAATACCTCTACCGTTCACATATAAAGGCCGTGGGGCCCTGGGATGTAATGGTCCCGATTATAGTGAAGACCATAACCGCATTTTCCATAATACTGATTGTTACGGCAATTTTTGTGATTGGGATTCTTTCAAAATATGTCTCATCACGCCTGTCCGGCATTACGACTGCGCTGAACAGGTTCGGGGAAGGCGACCTGGCAGTCCCGGTTGATACAAAAGACATTGACGGCCTGAGGGATCAGCTTGAATCTGCGCGTCTTGTAATGTGCAAACGCCTTAAGGCCCTGAATGATATCCAGAAAGATATGGCTGCCGCAGCGGAAAAATTAAAGAATCCTGCTTCTGCACAAGGTGTACGGCAGGAGTTAGGGGGCTTAAGCAAAACTTTTCAGAAAAAGCTTGCGGAATTTAAGTATAATAAAAATCAGGGAGAAAGGTGAAATCTAAGGGTGAACGCTAAAAGGGTTTTTCTAACGGCAATAATCCTTCTCTGTTTTTCAGGTCTCGGCATGGGACCGCGGAGAGATGTCATAACAGTGCCCGGGGAGAGGCTGATCTGGCCCCCGCCTCCTTTTGTGCCCAAGATAGAATTTATCAAAAACATAACAAAGCCTGAAGACATAGGCGTTAAAAAAGGTTTTTTTAAAAAAATCTGGGAAGCCGTGGCAGGCGAGGCGCAGGAGGATCAGATAACAAGGCCGTTTGGAATTATTATTGATGAGGAAAGCAGACTTTATATTACCGACAGCATGTCCCTCTCTCTGCATATTTTTGATTTGCTAAAAGGACGGTATGATACGATTGAAGGCACAAAAACCGAACGTTTAAAATCCCCTGTCAGTGTTGCAACTGATAAAGACGGAGGCATCTACATATCCGACTCTGAAAAAAGACGTATATATGCATATTCAAAAGAAGGCAAATACCTTAGAGCGATCGGCACTGATGGCACGCTTCAAAGACCTACCGGCCTTGCCGTGGACAAAGCAGCGGGGATTCTTTATGTGGCGGATACCCTTTCAAATAAGATATGCGCTTATACAACAGACGGACAATTCAAATTTTCCTTTGGCGAACGCGGTACCGCAGACGGGCAATTCAATTATCCGACTTTTATTACAATATCAAAAAACGGTGAGCTGTATGTGGCTGATACGCTTAACTTCCGAATACAGATTTTTGATAAAAAAGGCAAATTTATTTCAAAGTTCGGCAGGCTCGGCAACGGCACAGGCGACC
>JACQZD010000183.1 GCA_016207865.1 Nitrospirota bacterium | reverse complement strand
TAAGTCAAGGAAAAAAACGATATGTGAAAATAAGTGATTGATTTAGAAAGTCAAATAAGATCTAAGTAGTGGTAGGCGAACTTTGCTGCTATTTATTTACTACAATTCTCACATTACCACCCATAACTGAATGGTTACTTATTTCAATACATTATTCTTGACTTTTTGTCAACCAAAAAGGTTATAATTAACTCCACATTGTTCAGGCGCCCGGAAGGGCTTAAAGGGGAATTCCGTGAAATACGGAAGCGGTCCCGCCGCTGTAATCCTGATCACGAGTTGTTCGGGATAAAACTTCTGTTAACTCAGCCACTTTCCCGATGTTTTGGGATGGGAAGGCTAACAGAAGCAGGGAGAGCCAGAAGACCTGCCAGAACAAAGCCTCACAATAAGCCTTCGTGGTAAAGGGCGTGAGGGTAAAGGCTAAAACTTTTATCCCCGGCTTTCATACGAAGGCTGGGGATTTTTTGTTTATATGCTTGTAAGGGCAAACTTGCCCTCAAAAACTTTTAAACGCAATGAGGATTATTAGAGGCCATTATTTACATGGAGTTTAAAAGGCATACATGTCCTCAAAATCTTTAGAAAGCAACGGAAATTATCAAATGCCATGCTGCAAACATGGTAATTCTTTCTTATATAGTTTATACGCTTGGAATTGCATCATGGCATGTTTTAATCAAAGAATTCTTCGAAGCTTTGCTTCGGGGTTAAGCTCTGTATTTTGTTTGTCATTCCCGCAAGCGAAGCGCGTCGGGAATCCTTCTTGAAGAAAGATTCCGGACAAGCCGGAATGACGGTTTAGATACCTCGTCCAGAAATATCGGGACTGCTGCGAGGTAGTTCATTAAAATGGAAAACAAAATTACTTTTATAATCGGCGGCGCGAGGAGCGGGAAGAGCGCATTTGCCCTGAACGAGGCGAACAAGTTCAAGGGGCAGAAGGCATACATCGCAACTGCACAGGCGCTTGACGAGGAGATGAGGGAGCGGATTGAGAAACACAAGCAGCAAAGAGGCGGTGAGTGGGATACCTACGAAGAGCCGCTGAAGGTTGCGGATGTTCTGCGGGAGATAAAGGATAAATACAAGGTTGTCATTATAGACTGCCTGACATTGTGGCTGTCTAATTTGATGTGCAACGGTAAGGATGTTGAGAAAGAAATAGATTCTTTATGCGGTTCACTGTCAACTGTTCACTGTCAACTGTTCACTGTTTCTAATGAAGTCGGCATGGGCATTGTGCCTGAGAATGAGCTTGCGCGTAAATTCAGGGATTTTGCAGGCATTCTAAATCAGAAGGTTGCCGGTATTGCAGATGACGTCTATCTGGTGACAGCGGGAATACCGGTTAAAATTAAAAATGCAAAATGAAAAATTCATGTCTTGTCATTGTGAGTCCCGATTTATCGGGGCGAAGCAATCTCATAAAAACGAGATTCCTCGCTGCGCTCGGAATGACGAAAGGAGAAGGGAGTATGACACTTGGTTTGGGTTTAAAAGAAATTACGGCAGTGGATGAGAAATTTTATGAGATTGCGCAGAAACGCCTTGATAATCTCACAAAGCCGATGGGAAGCCTCGGAAGGCTTGAAGAATTTGCAAGGAGGATTGTTGCAATTACTGAAAACACCATGCCGGAACTGGAGAAAAAAGTTGTTTTTACCTTTGCCGGAGACCACGGTGTGGCAGAGGAAGGGGTGTCTGCCTTCCCCAAGGAGGTAACGCCGCAGATGGTATTTAATTTTCTTAACGGCGGTGCGGGCATAAATGTCCTTGCAAGGTATGCAGGCGCAGAGGTCGTTGTGGTGGACATTGGCGTTGATTATGAATTTGACGGCAAGGAGAACCCCTTTTTTGTAAGGAGAAAGGTTGTGCGCGGTACAAGGAATATACGTAAAGGCCCTGCAATGACAAGGGAAGAGGCTTTAAAATGCATTGCAGTCGGCAGGGAACTTGCCGGTGAATATGCAGGGAAGGGGTATAAAATGTTTGCCACCGGCGATATGGGTATTGCAAATACTACTCCCTCAAGCGCAATAGCCGCTGTGTTTACAGGAATGTCTGTTGAGGAAGTTACTGGCATGGGTACGGGGATAGGTGAGAAGGCGTGGGAGAACAAGGTGACGGTTATTAAAGATGCGGTTTCAGTTAACAAACCCGACCTCTCGGATCCTGTGGAGGTCCTGGCAAAATTAGGAGGCGCGGAGATAGGAGGCATTGCGGGGCTTATACTCGGGGCGGCAGAGCATAAAATTCCTGTTGTTATAGACGGCTTCATATCAACAGCCGGCGCGCTTATAGCCTGTGAAATTGAACCAAAAACAAAAGATTATATGTTTGCAGCGCACAGCTCTGTGGAAAAAGGACATAAGACGATGCTTGAGAAAATAGGGCTCAAACCAATACTGGACCTCAATCTGAGGCTTGGTGAAGGTACAGGCGCCGCGCTTGCAATGCTGATTATTGAAGCCGGGCTCAAGATTTACAGAGAAATGGCGACATTCGGAGAGGCAGGAGTAGCGGGAAAGAGTTAACAGTTAACGGTTGACAGTTAACTGTTAAGTAGCCGCAGGCTTTAGCCTGCGTTAATAAACTTAAGAGATAAGAGTTAAATACAAAAAAAATTTTTAATTGCATTACAGTTTCTCACAATAATACCTGTCAGGATAAAAACTGCCGTTAACGAGTCTGATATAACCGGAAGCGCATCGGCTTTTATTGTTGTAGGCATAATGCAGGGATTATTGCTGATGACTGTTGACTTTATTGCAGGCATGGTGTTTCACTCAGACCTTGTTATGGGACTGACCCTGTTTGTGCTTGTTGTATCTAACGGGGGATTTCACCTTGACGGGCTTGCCGATACCTTTGACGCCATTGCCGTGAAATCAGGAGGCAATCCTGAGATTGACAGGCAAAAGCGGCTTGCAGTGATGAAAGACGGCACAATAGGCCCCATAGGTGTTATTGCCATAATTTTCGTCCTGTCGCTTAAGTATCTTTCATTGAAGAACCTGTCAAATTTTCTACCTTTTACCTACTATTCTACCCTGATTTTATTGCCGGTAATGCCCAAATGGACGATGACTATTGCAATGTTTTACGGCAGACCCGCAAGAGAGGACGGGCTTGGGAGGCTGTTTATAGGCAAGATAGGCTTCAGGGCGGTTGCCGTTTCAACGCTTATATTTATCTCAATCCTCGCAGTGTTTCATTTTTTTCTCGGACATTATGCACCGGTAAACCAATATGTCTTTTATGCGGTTTCATTGATTGTGCTGTATGTTTTTTCACGTGCATCGGTCGGTTTTTTCAATAAGAAATTCGGCGGACTGAGCGGAGATACACTCGGCGCAATGAGCGAGCTTACGGAAATAACATTTTTATTAATGGTGATTGTATGGTCACAACTCTCTACCTGATAAGGCACGGTGAAACAGAAGGGAGCGATGCTAAACGGTACAAGGGAAGCATTGACGTCCCGCTTTCTGAAAAGGGCGTTGAACAAATAGAGAGACTG
>JACQZD010000176.1 GCA_016207865.1 Nitrospirota bacterium | reverse complement strand
GCCCCGAGTTTAAAATGTCTTAACTTTATCTCTTCATGAATGCATCTGGATAAAAGGCTTTCAGGGTATGCAATATCATAACTGCCTCCCACCGCGCCAATGGAATCGTCAACAAAACTCTCCGCAAGCCTGCCGGCCCAGTCTTTTCGCGGAATGCAGTCAGAATCCGTAAAGCAGACAATCTCTCCTGTTGACGCCTTCCAACCTGTGTTCCTCGCCTTTGCAGGTCCGGCATTCTCCTGATAAATATATTTTACAGGATAGCCCTTAGCCGCTTCTGCCGTTGAGTCGGTTGAGCCGTCATCAACAATAATTATCTCGGCCGGATATTCCTGGCCCAGAAGCGCCTTAATTACAGAGGGCAGAAGATCGGCCCTGTTATAGACGGGAATAATAACTGAGACTTTCATCTTGTTATCCAGTGATGTCTTGCAACATCCCTTATACACTTAATAAATATTAACATAAAAACATAACCAGACCGGCTTTCTTATTAATTCACTATGGTCCGCTAAACCGGGGGGAGTGCGCATCTCTTAACTATCGTATCAATGATTCCAGATTTCTTTAAACGGGTAGCTTCTCTCAAAAAATCCTGTTTCCCAACCTTATGGACAAAACAATCATCAAGGCTAAAACACAAAATATTTTTATTATAAAGGTTCTCCAACTGCGTGAATGAACTTACTAAGGTGTATAAACCATTTCGCTGAATATGTTCTTCTATTATTACAATAATATCCGACGTCATTAAAATATTATTTAAGGCCTCGCCGGCTATGGGTTTCAAGGTATGGACGCTATAGACAGATGTATTTAATCCTTTCCTGCTTAAGTCCTCAAATATCTCTATCGTTAACGGGAGGATATTGCCTGCAGCTAAAATCGCCACTTTTTCAGTCCCCGAACCTTTTACCCTTAAGGGTTTCCCTAACTCAAAATGTTTTATTGTCTCAGCAGTATTTACAAGGGTATCGCCCGCCTTATTTAATCTGATGTAGCACGGCAGTTCAAAATTTAAAGAATGTTCAATAATCTTTTCAACCTCCAGGGGGTCGCCGGGTGCAAAAACCATAATATCCGGAAGAGAAGTCATAATACCCAAATCTTCTATTGCATGGTGTGTTCCGCCCTGTCCGCCGTATACAAGACCGCTGCCTACACCTATAAGTTTGACCGGCAGTTTTTGATAACATAAATCATTCCTGATTTGTTCCAAGGCCCGGTAAATCAAGAATGGAATTATTGAATACACAAACACCTTTTTACCTTCCAGCGCCATCCCGGACGCCATGCCAATCATAGACTGCTCGGATAATCCAACATTTAAAAATTGTTTTGGAAACATCTTCTTATAGTCATCAAAGACAGAAAAACCCAAGTCTCCCGTAAGCAGCATTATGCTGCTGTCTGAAGAAGCAAATTCTATTAACTTTTTAACGAATACCTTTCTCATTTAACTCCCTTAAATATGTCTCTAAATCTTCCTGGTTGGGGGACTGGTAATGCCACTCCATTTTATCCTCAAACGCTGAAATCCCCTTGCCTTTTATCGTATGCGCAATAACCAGAGATGGTTTTCCCTTCTCAAAAGGAACTGCCTTAAAAACCTCTGTCAGTCTTTCTATGTTATGGCCTTCAACTTCCTTAACCGACCACCCGAATGCCTCCCACTTGGGTTTAAATGAATGTATAGGCATAATATTATCCGTTCTTTCATAGGCCTGCCATTTATTTGCGTCTATTATTGCAATAAGATTATCCAGCTGTAAGCGGCTTGCATTATTTGCCGACTCCCATGTAGTGCCCTCTTGTACTTCGCCGTCACTCATTAAAACAGGATGTCCCGGAAGATTGCTGCCGTCAAAATGATAATTTTCAAGCCACTGCATTGGAATCAACTCTCTAAAAGCAAGGACGGCATATAAGGCTGATGCCGCATGTCCTTTGCTCATAATAAATCTGTCTCGCAGGGGATGTTTCGGGTCTTCAGGGAATATTTTAAGGATTGAAAAATAAAGGGCGGCTAAAATCTCAACGGATGAAAGTGAAGAGGCTATATGGGATGCCTTTGCGTTTGAGTGCATATGGAGAAGCCTTTTCCTTATTTCACAGGAAATTTTATCTAAATTTTCCATATATCACACATAAACTACCCGAATCTTTCTTCGTCTGAAATTGTAATGTTTAAATTTTTCTCAATGACCCAGAGCGGTCTTCTTTTAGTCTCCATATAAATACGCCCTATATATTCTCCCAATGCGCCAATCCCCAAAGATATGAATGCCAGATTGAAAAGCAAGAGTATAATCACGGTGGTAAGTCCCGGAACCGTATGACCGAAGAAGAAATATCCGAGTGAAATAATCATATATACGACGGCAAAACCTAATAATATCCACCCAAAACCGCTGAATATACGCAAGGGAGTAATGGAAAAACTTGTCAGGGCCCTCAAGACAAAATCAATCATATAAAAAAAGGATGCCGCACTTTTACCCTTAAGGCGCGGCTGCCGCTCATAAGGAATGATGCACGTCTTGAATCCTGCCCAGTGAGACAATCCTCTGAAATATCTGTTTCGTTCGTCTAATTTATTTATGGCATTTACTACAGGGCGGGACATTAAACGGAAATCCACTACATGCGGGGGAATTTTTATATCTGACAGCCGATTAAGAAGCCCATAGATAAATTTAGCTCCCAATGTTTTCCACCATGTATCATCAGCGCGTTTACTCAACAAACCGCACACCATATCATAACCCTCCTCCCACTTTTCAATAAATTTTGGTATTAACCGGGGGGGGTCCTGTAAATCACTAAATAAAATAATTACCGCATCACCTTTTGCCAATCTCAATCCCGCTGCAATTGATATTTCAGACGTGAAGTTTCTGCTAAACTTAACATATTTCCACTTCTTATCCTGAACGCAAATTGCTGCGCATACATCCGCCGTTCTATCTGTGCTGTCATTGTCAATAACAATAACTTCATAGTCGTAATCTGATAATTGCGAGAATACCTCTGTAACCTCCTTATAGGCCCTCGGCAGATTCTCCTCCTCATTCATAGCAGGCATAACAATACTTATAAGCTTACGTTCTTTATTTTGCAAGGGTATCTTTATCCCTCCTTGTATTTCTTGGGGAAACATTATTTCCTCATCCATTCTGACCTTGGCAGTCTCATTGTTATAAAGTACCGCTCAATCTCATTATAAGGCTGGCTGATGACTTCTATCCAGCGCGTTATCTCTCCCTCATCAACCTTCATTAACGGCACCCTCTGAATTTCCTTAAACCCCAACCGGTTATATAGTTTTACTGCACGTTCGTTGTTAGACACAACTCTTAGGTAGGCCGTCTCAATATCAAGGGTTTCAAAAGCCCAGTTTAACAGTGTATTGCAAGCATGTGTCATGGCGCCGGGTAATATTTCTTTGCGGCCCCGCACAATATTGTCTATTTCGCAGGACCTTTTCTTAAAATTAAAACGAAAAAGTCCTGCATGTCCTAAAGATATTCCCCCTGCAGTTTCTACCATAAATAAAATACGGTCCTCAAGCTGTAGGACCTGTTTACTTAACCAGTTTCTTGTACCTTCAAAGGTTACCTTAAACTGCACAGGAAACCACTCCTGTGCTGAACGGCGCCAATCAGACAGCAGTTCTATCTCGGATTTTTTCTCAAGACTGCTAATTGTAAGCGGACGTAACCTGCCTGTATTTTCTCCATGGGCTTTAACGGGTAAACAGTATGCTGATATTATATCTTCCGGAGCGTTTTTATATTCCTTAATAATTTTATTAATCTTGTCTCTGTATGCCAGCCAACCATGAGGTTGTATACTGCTGACCTTATGTAACTTATAACCGAGCGCCTCCTTTATGTGAGCGCAGATGTAGTCAACTTCCTCTTCTGTCCGGTCATGCCCGCTGGGTAAATTAATGCCCCTTAGAGGTGTTTTATAGGCTACTGGATTATTGACCTTAACTCCCTTAAACATGGGGAAGGAACTTATCGGATAGAAAAAAGGACGGGTATCTATGTTTCTTTCTTTCAGCCGCTTCATGAATTCATCGCGTGTGATATCAATCTTATCACCTAAAATCAATGAACTCATCCAGAATATATTGCGCGCCCAAGGACGCTCAACATTTAGCTGGATACCCTCTATATCGCTTAACCGTTCTTGATACCATTTGAATATCTGCCGTTTCTTTGCCACAATTTCTTCAACCCGCTCAATTTGCGCCAAACCTAAGGCGGCCTGAATGTTTGACATTTTATACTTGTATCCTATCTCAATGTTGCAAAGCGCCCTGTGCGGGTCTCTGCCATGGTCTCCAAGAAATCTGGCGCGCTCCATCAGTTCCCTATCATTAGTTAAAAACATCCCCCCTTCACCTGTAACCAATGCCTTTGCCCCTTGAAAGCTGAAGGCAGATGCTCTCCCCAAACTGCCTGTTTTTTTACCCTTGTACTCCGCACCGACAGACGGGGCGGCATCCTCTAATATGTTTATGCCGTATTTTGACGCCATTTCAGATATAGGGTCCATATCAACAGGATGTCCATAAAGGTGCACAGGAATAATACATTTGGTTTTTGGTGTTATCAGCCTTGCAACACTCCTGGGGTCCATCACCCATGTATCTGGTTCAATATCGGCAAATACAGGAACTGCACCGACATATTTTACTGCACTTACAGTAGCTATCCATGTGGTCTCGGGCACAATTACCTCATCACCGGCGCCAACCCCCATAGACAAAAGCGCAAGGTGTAAGGCTCCGGTACAGCTTGCCGTTGCCATGGCGTATTTCACGCCGATATAACCTGCAAATGTTTCCTCAAATTTATTTATATAATCACTATGGT
>JACQZD010000171.1 GCA_016207865.1 Nitrospirota bacterium | reverse complement strand
CGTCCCTGCGTATAACCATGCAAGGATACATGCCTTTGTTCTGCTAAAGTCCTGCAATTATCTCCAGCACTGCATTCTGACAATTCTCCGAGGCTAATTTCAGGTTCCACTTTCTCTTATCGCGCACTCCTGCGATATTGCTTATTCCCCTGATTTCAAGCATGGGAATCTTGTACATTGCGCAGACGTGGGCAATGGCTGCGCCTTCCATATTTTCGCAAATGGCATTAAATCTCTTTCCCAGCTCAAGCGCCCTTTTATGCACGCCTGTTACAGATGATACTGTGACAAAATTGCCGGATTTTATCTTCGTACAGCGTTTATTGCGTACAGCGTTTATTGCGAAATGAACCGCAAGATGAAGCAATTTTTTGTTCAGTGGAAATTCATTAAAAAACTTTTTCTTTCCTGCCTGCACAGCCGGAATCCCAATTTCTCTTAAATCCTTCCAACCGCTCGGAGACATTACTCCCTCATCCCCGTAAATCTCCTTTGAAGCAACTGCAATATCTCCAACCCCAAGCCCTGAGTGCGGATAAGCTCCGCCCGCGCCTGAATTGATAATGCACTTCAGCGGATAATGTCCGACAAGGGCAGTTGCAGAGTGCGCGGCATTAACCTTTCCGATGCCTGTATTCATAAGTAAGATGTTACGCCCTGCGATTTTGCCTTTAAAAACAGTCTTCCCTGCGATGCTGCATTTGCGGACCTTTTTCATGCCTGAGAGAATTATATTTAATTCAAACGGGACTGATGTTAAAATAGCAACGGCGTTCATGGTAGAATTATTATACAAAAAAGGAGGATGAATTTTATGACTGAGCTTGGACAGGTTGAAAAACCGGCTGTTGAAAACTTTAAAGAAAAGCGAAAACTGTATTGCATACCGAACATTTACATAGTGAAAGACGCCCCGGAGGACTATAAAGAGCTTGCGAATAAATACTGGGACGAGGCAGCAGCGCAGACAGAAAAACTTGAGGCGGCAGGAAAAATTAAAAAGATATTCTGCGAAAGCGTACATGTTCAGGGGGATGAAGCCCTTAAAACATTGTCTGAAATTAATGAACAGACCGCCAGACTTATCAAGAAAAAGGTTGATGAAGGCGCTGAGCTTTTTCCGGTTGAGAGTAAAGAAATATTCGGGCCGTTTCTGGACTGGGCTAATTGCCTGAATGTAGTGCGGACTCAGGAAGTTTTTTCAAAAGTCCTTGAGTTTTATACGGAATTTTCAAATAAGCGGTTGACTCATATTATGGGCGTTATAAATACCAACCTTGCAGACGGCGAGGCGGGAATGCTCATCATGAGGGATGAAGACAGGGTAAAACTGCAGTTTCCGGCTGATATAGAGATATTCCTTGTAACGCCTCCGTCTTATGACGATATCCTCAGATGGTTCAGGGCAAAAATGAAAGACCTGCAATCAAATCCTGCGGAATAATGCTAAATTTGTGACCTGAATCACAGGAATCTGTCATCGTTTAGCGGTAATATAATATCAACACCCCCCATTACCTCTTGGATACTGCGGCAGAGAGTGCCGCAGCAGCCGCTTTTTTTAATGCGGCTTACCACAGAGAAAAATAAAACTGAATTTAGCCACAGATTACACAGATTTACTCAGATTTTTTTAGAAGATTTTTCAATCTGTGCCCTCTGGGAAATCTGTGGTTAATTAAGTTCCTTTTCAGCAAAACCCTGTCCATCCCACTTAAAGCACTTCATATCATGAATTTTTTTATTTTTCACAGAGATTACCACATGCAAGGCGCCGGGAAATTCCGGCTCTCCAAAAACGGTCTGGGCCGCGGCATCGTCTTCAGAAAAATATGATTCGTGCTCAGGGTGGGAATGATAAAAGGCAATAACTTCTTTGCCTTGTTCCTTTGCAGAGGACACAATCCTTTCAAACTCTTTTCTGTCTATCACATAAGCGGTGCGCGCATCCCTCGGATATCCCGCAGGGTCTTCCGCATGAAGCCTGCTCTGAATATTTTCACAAAGGTGGACGGTCTGATTGTCATTGTCTCCTGTAATAATTCCACAGCACTCGTCAGGGTATTCTGCCATGGCATGCTGATACATCGCTTCAATGACGTTTTTTGTTAGTTTCATAAAAAAAAGTTGCAAGTTTTAAATTGCAAGTAAAAAATATAACGGTATATGTGTCTGAGAAACTTTAAGGCAACACCTTTCTGTCATGCTGCCTTTTATGGATAGTTTGCAGCAAAGACCTGAAACTTTTTGCAGCATAACGGATAATAATCATTGTTGCATTCTTAAAGTTTTAAGGGCATATATGCCGTTGATGTTTTCAATATATCTGCAACACACCCCTTATTCCCCTCTTATTATAGGGAAATCCTGCCTTTTATATCTCATGACTCAAATAGCGGTCGCCTCCGTCAGGGAATATGGTAACTATCACCCCTTCATCTATTTTTTTTGCAATCTGCAGGGCTCCTGCAAGCGCGGCGCCGGAGGAGTGCCCGACAGGCAGACCCTCAATTGTAATTATCTTCCTAACCATATCATATGCTTCATCCGTATTTACATAAATCGTCTCATCAGGAAAACCGGAATCATAAATCCCCGGCACTATGGAGTTTTTCATGTATTTAAGACCTTCTATTCCGTGCATCGCATCGTCAGGCTCAACTGCAACAACCCGAATACCGGGATTTGATTCCTTCAATGCCTTTCCTGTACCCATAATAGTCCCTGTTGTTCCAAGTCCTGCGATGAAATGTGTAACCCTGCCCTTTGTCTGCTCCAGAATTTCAGGGCCTGTCGTAAGGTAATGCGCCTTCCAGTTTGAAGGATTGTTATACTGGTCAGGCATGTAATATCTGTCAGGTTCCTGATTGTAGATTTCCCTCGCAAGCCTTATGGCGCCGTCAGAGCCTTCAAAAGGACTTGAATAGACAATCTCAGCCCCGAATCCAGTTATTATTTTTTTCCGCTCAACACTTGCATTTTTAGGCAGAATAATCCTCGCCCTGTATCCCTTTACCGCCGCAATCATGGCATACGCTATTCCAGTATTGCCTGAAGTTGAATCAATAATAATTTTATCTCTTGTCAGAACGCCGGCATCTTCCGCATCTTTTATCATCTGATACGCCGCCCGGTCTTTAACAGAGCCGCCGGGATTATAACCTTCAAGTTTTGCATAAATTTTCACATTCATGTTTAATCCGGCAGTGATTCTATTCAGGCATATGAGCGGCGTCCTG
>JACQZD010000170.1 GCA_016207865.1 Nitrospirota bacterium | reverse complement strand
GAGAACTAATAACTGAGAACTGGGAAGTGGGAACTGTGAAACAGACAAGATTGCTTCGCCCCGATAAATCGGGACTCGCAATGACGCATGAGGCGACGGGAGGCAGCTCCTGCCGCCTCAGTAAATTATATTTTTGCCAGAAACTCCGACGTCATTAATTTCTTGCCGAGCAAATAAGTCAGGTGTTCGTCCATAACAGACGAAAGCCTTGAAACAGTTTCATGATGCGGCTTGAGCCGCGTTGAGATATTAATGGGCCATTCAATACTGTGCGAATAAAAATTTATTGTGCTGTCCGTAAGCCTCAGCGGCAATTCCCTGCCTTTGACAGAAGGCACGGCGCATCTGCCGCAAAGGGCTGTGCCGATATGGGGATAGAAATCAGGGCTCTTGACGCCGCATTTGCCGCAGCCCTTAAGCCGTGGCGCATAACCCAGCATGACAAGCAAACGAACCTGAAAAATTAAATACATGGTATCTTTGTTTTTATTTCTCAGGTCCCAGTTCTTAGTTCTTAGTTTTGAGTTCTTAGTTATCTGAATCTCGGCAAAATTCAGAACGCCCAGCAAAAACGAAAAGAGTTTCTTATTGGGTATGCCTTCAGGGGTTATTGAAATCAATATTTCAATAAGTTTTGATGCATAGGTAAAATCCTTAAAACTTTCCCTTAAACTGCAAAATGAGTTGATGATGTCAGACTGGGTAATTCTGGGCATGGATTGTTCCTTGCCCCACAACGATATTCTGGCATAAGTGAGAGGTTCCATACTGCTTCCAAACCGGCTTTTTGTCTTTCTCGGGCTTTTTGCAAAGGCCTTAATTATCCCCTTGCTTAGGGTAAGGTAGGTTACTATTAAATCAGCTTCTCCGTACTGCTGGGTCCTGAGGACAAGGCCTTCTGTTCTTGTCAGCATTTCATTCTTTGCGTTCAGCGTTGTGCGTTCATCGCGTTTGTTGCGCAATAAACGCTGTACGCTATAACGCTATAAACGTTACTTGGTCCTTGAATCCTGGAATCCTTGAGCCCTTATCTTACATAACATTCCCGAAGTCTTCAGGTTTTAAATTTTTGAGCCATTCCTCAAGCTCATCATTGTTTCTGTATTCTATGACCTTTTCCTCAACAAAAATCGGGACGTTCATTCTTACAGCCACGGCAATTGCATCGCTGGGTCTTGAATCAATCGGGATTTCAATTCCGTTCTTTTCAACATTAATCACGGCATAGTATGTATTATCAACTATTTCAGTGACTACTACCTTTGTCACCTTCAGCTTGAGTTCAAAGATAATATTTTTAATCAGGTCATGGGTTAAGGGGCGCGGCGTGACTATGTTGCCTAAGGCCAGCGCAATTGCATCCGCCTCAGGCTTGCCTATCCATATGGGAAGGGTATCACTGCCGCCAACTTCCTTTAAAAGCAGAATATACATATTGCTCCGGGGGTCAAAAAGCAATCCTTCAATTTTCATCTGTTTAAACAAGTTTATTCCATCCTCTTTTTATCTGTCATTGACCTGAAAATACCTTGAAATCCGTCATTCCTGCGGAAGCAGGAATCCAGTCCCTTGTAAAAATATCTGGATTCCGCATCAAGTGCGGAATGACAATATCGTTTTTCAGTTTTTATGATACCCCATAGATTGCTACAGGGTAGTTCATTTTTTACTTTTGTGTATTATAGCTGTTTAATTGTTTAATCTCAATACGGCGGGGGTAGTTTACGCGAGATTTGCTAAAGCCTTTTCAATCCGGTCCAGGCCTTTTTTAATATGGTCCATTGAGGTTGCATAGGAAAGCCTTATATACCTGTCGTCTCCGAACGCCCCGCCCGGAACAAGCGCGACATTCGCCTCTTCAATAAGATAGGACGATAAGTCAAAAGACGAATTTACGGGTTTCCCCTTAAAACTCTTTCCGTAGTAAGATGAGACATTCGGAAAGGCATAAAATGCGCCCACAGGCATAAGACAGGAAATCCCTTTGATTTTATTAAGCGCCTCAACCATATAGGCCCTCCGCCTGTTGAATTCCGCGACCATTACGGGAATAAAATCCTGCGCGCCCCTGAGGGCTTCCACTGCCGCCTTCTGCGCGATTGACGTTGGATTTGAAGTGGACTGGCTTTGTATATTTGTCATGGCGCCGATAATCTCTTTTGGACCTGCCGCAAAACCAATGCGCCAGCCTGTCATGGCATAGGCTTTTGAAAGCCCGTTCACAACAATCGTCCTCTGCTTAATTTTATCTCCGAGGGAAGCGATGCTCACATGTCTGAAACCGTCATAAACAAGTTTTTCATAAATCTCGTCCGAGATTACATAAAAATCATTCTCTGCCGCAATATCCGCAATCGCCTCAAGGCTCTTTAAATCATAAGCAAGCCCCGTCGGGTTTGACGGGCTGTTAAGGATAAGCGCCTTGGTCTTTTTTGACAAGTTAGATTTAAGAAGTTCGGGTGTTATCTTAAATAAATTTTTTTCATCGGTTTTAACTATGACAGGCACGGCATCATTAAGAAGCGCCTGGTCCGGATATGAAACCCAGTACGGAGCAGGTATTATAATTTCATCCCCGGGGTCCAACAAGGCCTCCGCAATATTGTAAAGACTGTGCTTGGCCCCGCATGAAACAATTATTTCATTCTTTGCATACGCTAGGCCGTTATCTCTCCTGAATTTTTCAATAACGGCAACCTTCAGTTCTTCAATGCCGCCGACAGGTGTGTATTTGGTAAATCCGTCCCTGATGGCTTTTATTGCGGCCTCTTTTATATTTTGAGGAGTATCAAAATCAGGCTCTCCCACGCCGAAATTAACAACATCAACGCCTGAGGCCTTCAAGGCTTTTGCCTTGGAGTCAATCGCAAGCGTCGGAGACGGTTTTATTGAAACAGCCCTTTTTGATAATCTCATTGCTTTTTACTATTAAGCTTTATGCTCCTTATAATATCCTCAGGCGTGACTACCGCAGTGCCGAGTTCCCCTACGACAACCCCTGCCGCATGGTTGGCATAAATTGCGGCATCCTTCATCTTCGCCCCGGCCGCGTAGCATAGAGTAAACACCGAAATAACAGTGTCTCCTGCTCCGGTCACATCATAAACCTGCCTTGCAAAAGTTGGAATATGAGTAACCTTGCCGTCCGGCTCAAAAAAGCTCATCCCCTCATCACCGCGCGTTATCAGCACGGCCTTGCATTGAAGGTCCTTAAGCAGTGTCTCTCCCGCCTTGATTAAAGATGCCTCATCTTTGATTTCAATCCCTGAGCCTGCCGATGCCTCATTAACATTCGGTGTTATAAAACTCACTCCTTTGTAATAATCAAAATGCCCGACCTTCGGGTCCACTGCAACAAAAACCTTTGAGCCGGTAATTTTAAGCAGTTCTTCTATCAGATTCCCGGTTATTACGCCTTTGCAGTAGTCGGACAAAATGATGGCTTTTATTTCAGGCAGGCATTTTCTGACATGCTCAAGAATCAGGGATGTAGCGGACTGGCTGATATCGGACTTAACTTCTTTATCAAAGCGG
>JACQZD010000067.1 GCA_016207865.1 Nitrospirota bacterium | reverse complement strand
GTAATTACAAATGTCCCCGGCAGGGAATTTGATGACAGGCGCATTATCAATCTGAACCTGAGAAACTCTGACGCACTGACGTCCCTTCTTATTCCAACTCCCCTGATATACAAAAAGATTAAAAAAATTCTCTCGGAATTAAAGCCCGATATAGTGCATGTGCATAATATCCATATCTCACTAAGCACTGCCGCTGTCTTGGCCTCACGGGGCTTTCCCCTGGTACTGACAGTGCATGATTTTTATCTCTTCTGCCCGACGCTCCGGTTTATGCATGAAGATGGGAAAATATGCGGCATAGACAGATGTATTTACTGCATGAAAAAATACTATTCTTCTGAGATAAAAAAAAGGTGGGGCGCAGGCCGGATTTTTTCCGGATTGCTAAGGTTTGATATGTTTTGCAGACTGCTTTATGCAATCCGCAGAAATCAGCTGAAGCGGATAATCCCCCTTGTTGATAAATTCATCTGCCCCAATAAATCGCAGAAAGAATTGCTCAAAACAGCAGGCATACCGGAAAATAAACTGACGGCACTGCCTTACACGTCTGACTTTAAAGTAAAAGAAATTGTCCTGCCCGAAGGGAAATACTTAGGCTATGCCGGGGCGCTAATCAGGGAAAAAGGGGTCCATGTACTGCTTAAGGCGCTGAGCCTTTTGCCTGAAGACATAAAGCTCCTCATTGCCGGCGACGGCATCTATAAGGATGAGCTTGAAAAGATATCGGAAAATCTCGGAATAAAAGACAGGGTTCGTTTCGTAGGCAGAATTGGAAGGGATGATATGAAAAGCTTTTATGATAAGATACATGTGCTCGTCGTTCCATCCCTCTGGCCCGAGGTGCTTGGTATTGTGGGACTTGAGGCAATGGCATCAGGAAAACCTGTTATCGGCAGCAACATAGGCGGCATACCTGACTGGATAGAAGACGGCGTTAACGGTTTTCTGGTTTCTCCTGATTCGCCTGACTCGCTCGCGGAAAAGGCAAGAACCTTATTTAACGCAGACGGCATGATTTATAAATTTGGGCTGAACGGGCAGAAAAAATTTGTAAATGAATTCTCTCCTGGGGTTCATAAAAACAAGATAATTAATTTATACCGGGAACTCCTGCATGGACATAACATTAATTGACCCGACGGGGGCGACAAAGGGGCTGAACGCCGGACTGGCATATCTTGCAGGCTCGCTCTTGTCCAAAGGCAAAACAGTCAGAGTTATTGACCTCAACAACCGGCAGGATAATTTTGAACAAAGGATACGGCAGATTGACAGCGGCATTGTCGGAGTCTCGCTTAAATCCGCCACTGCCGCCTCTTCAAAACCGCTGATTAAACTTCTGAATGAAAATAAGAAAATACGATTTATAATCTGCGGCGGCCCTCACATCACGGTAGCAGGCAGGGACTTTATTGAAAAATACGGTTTTGACGCCGGAGTAATCGGAGAGGCTGAAAATACAATAGTAAATTTTCTGGAATATGCAGAGGGCAGAAGGGACCTTGGCAGTATCGGCAATATCTGGCACAGGGACAAAACAACAGGCGATATTTGTCATTTCGGGCTGAAAGAACATGAGCAAAACCTGGACCTGCTGCCGTTTCCTGATTATGAGGTATTTGACTCCTTCAGGGGCCTAATAGAAGACTATCCGCTTCTTACAAGCCGAGGCTGTCCTTATCAGTGCATCTACTGCTGTGTCGGAGCAGTCTCAGGCAGGAAATGGCGCGCAAGGGAAGTTGACAACATAATTAAAGAACTCCTTGAGGCGCAGAAAAAATATCATTTTAAAAAATTTCATATAATAGATGACAACTTCACGCTTGATACCGGCAGAGCAAAAGATTTTTGCAGGAGATTGCTTGAAAGCGGACTGCAAAAGGAATGGCATTGCCCCAACGGCGTAAGGGCTGACAGGCTGGACGAAGAATTGCTGAGCCTGATGAAGATGTCAGGCTGTTCGTCTATTAATATCGGGGTTGAGAGCGGCGTTCAAAAGGTTTTTGACAGTCTGAAAAAAGGAGAGGCGCTTGCAGATATAGAACAGGCCATAAAATCGGCTGAAAAAACCGGCATCAGGGTTAATGGATTTTTTATCCTCGGACTGCCGGGAAGCACTTATGCGGATGATATGAAAAGCCTTGAATACAGTGAGGCGCTGGGGTTAAATGATGCGCTTTTTAACCTTATCAGCATTTATCCCGGCACAGAACTCTGGGAAAACATAACCGGCGACAAAAGGATAAAAATCCTCAGAGACTGGACAGACTCTTTTCATTTCGGAGGCAATGCAGAGCCCGTGTTTGAGACAGAAGATTATGCGGCTAAAGACAGAAAAAAGGCATTTTACATCTCAAATTTAAAGAGAAGGCATTATCTGGTTGTTGCGGGCGAGACCGGAAGTGTTTTAAAAAGGGCGCTGACAGCGCTGAAAATTATCCTGAAATACGACAGGCATTCATTTTTCAGCCATGCCTTTTTCATCTTAAAAAATATGCGAAAGGTGCTGAGTCATGTCAGAAATTAAAAAAATAGATATTTTTATAATATGCTACGAGCGCACGCCGTTATTAGAGCAGTGCATAGAAAGCATTGATAAATTTACCCCGGGCATTGATTATAAAGTGCACGTTGTTGAAGGCAGGCGGAGCGCGGCTGAAAACAGAAACATAGCGCTTTCCATGGTCCGCTCTCCATGGTTTGTGATGATGGATGATGACGTAACCGTCTCGGATGGCTGGCTTGAAAAATTGCTTAAATACGCAGGCAACGGCATCGGACAGATACAGTCAAAACTGCTTTTCCCGAACGGACGGATTTTTTCTGCAGAGAAAATCTTTATTGCTCCATGGGGTGAAAACAAAGTCATCGGCATGGGCGAAAAAGACAACGGCCGGTTTGACTATGTAAGAACCGCTGAGATGCTGTCCGGGACCTGCAATCTCTATAATTCAAAAATACTTGACGCCTGCTCCTTTGATACAAACTATAAAGGCGCGCAGTGGGAAGACTGCGATTTTTCAATGCAGATAAAAATGAGCGGGTTTCATCTGCTTTACTGCGGGGAATCGGCGGTATATCATCACAACCTTTACCGCAACGCCTTAACGGAAAATTATAATTATTTCAAAGAAAAATGGTTCGGCAGGCGGGAGCTGACCGGACGGGGCGTTCTATATGTGGGTTTGGCGTGTGATATTGACTGCGCCTTCTGCTATTACAAGCACGCGGCAGAAAGAAAATTTCATCCGCTTAAAGACCTGAAAAATAAATGCAGCCGGTTTAAAAAATTCTACGGCAATACGCATGTGGACATCACAGGCGGAGAGCCTACTATATACCCCTACATTATTCCTCTTGTTGAGCATTGCCGCATTATGGACCTCAAACCGACCATTATAACTCACGGGCAAAGGCTCACTGCACGGCTTGTAAAAAACTTAAAGGACGCCGGCATAGAGGATTTTCTTATTTCATGCCACGGCATGGAAAAAGAGCACGATTATGTAGTAAATAAACCCGGAGGATATAAAGCCATGCGCGCCGGCATCAAAAATGTCCTTGACGCAGGGTTAACCTTCAGGACCAACACCGTCGTGACAAAGGTAAATTACAAAACCCTCTCCGGACTTGCAAATGAATTCGCGGAAATGAAACCCAAAGTTGTCAACCTCATCATGTTCAACCCCTTTCAGGAATGGATTAATCTTCCGCTGCAGGAATTCCAGATGCAATACAGCGAAGCGGCGCCGTACATCATGGAAGCTGTTTCAATCTTAAGTTCAGCGGGGATTGAGGTGAATGTAAGATATATGCCCTTCTGCCTTTTTGAAGGCTTTGAAAAACACGTCATGAATTTCCCCCAGCTTCCCTTTGACAGATGGGAATGGGACTTTAAGCCTTGCCACAGGCTTGACGGAGAATATGACTATCTTTTTTATGCCATGAAGGAAAATGCCATAAGATACGAACAGCCGCCTCCGTGCCGAAAGTGTTCTTTACAGCTTATCTGCAGCGGCCTGCCGAGGCAATACTCCAATGCATTGGGATATAATGAACTGAAGCCCCGGGGCGGCAGGCCTGTGAGGGACCCGCTTTATTTTAAGGGCCTTAAATCCATTGCGGCATCTGCAAATAATGCCGTCCCTTATGCTCTGTCCCCCGAGGATTTTATTAAAACATATCCTGAATTAAAAAATTCAGACCCGCTGATTTATTATCAGACCCTGCCTTTTGAAAAAATAAATAAATTTTTGCTTGCCAAACATTTGTTTTTGAGAAAGGCTCTGCTGCGTCTGAAAAAAACAGCTAAGGCGCTTATTCAAAAGTGAAAATCCTTCATTTAATTTACGACCATATAAATAACCCGTGGGTCGGCGGCGGCGGAGCCGTCAGGGTTTATGAGCTTTATAAAAGGCTCTCAGAGAGACATCACATAACCGTTGTCTGCGGAAAATATCCCGGAGCAACAGACTACAGCGAGAGGAATTTAGATTTTCATTTTGTTGGAACACACAAAAATAATTATGTATTAAGCACATTCTGCTATGCCGCAAAGGCTTCACAATTTCTGCTTTCAAATTCAAAATCTTATGATGTCATAGTTGAAGATTTCGCGCCTTACAATCCCCTGTTCTCAACACTAATGACAAAGACTCCGCATGCCGTACAGGTTCACCATAAAGAAGGGATAAATTTATTTAAAAAATATTTCATTTTTGGACTGCCGTTTATGACCGTAGAGAAGTTTTATCCGGGACTTTTTAAAAACAGCATCTGCGTCTCTGAGGCCAGCAGGGATAAATTTGGGCTTCCGGGCGCAGTCATCATTTCTAATGGAATTAATGAAAAACTGTTTGATGAACCCGGATTCCATGAAGAAGATTATATATCATACATGGGGCGGCTGCACATCCATAACAAAGGGCTTGATACCCTGATCAAGGCAATGCAGATGACCGGGATAAAACTCCTAATCGCAGGCGAAGGCAGGGACAAAGCCGGATTGCTTTCCCTTGTCAGGAAATCCGGAGTGGAAGGAAAGGTTATTTCCAAAGGCTATCTGAATGACAGTGAAAAAAAAGATTTCATAGGCAGGTCAAAAATCTTTGTCCTTCCGTCACGCTATGAAGGCCAGGGCATAGTCATACTTGAAGCCGCGGCCTGCGGCAAGCCTGTAATCATAAGCAGCATCCCTGAGTTAAAATACGCCGTTGACGCAGGCTTCGGCATATCATTTAAAACAGGCGATGCAAACGACCTGGCCGGGAAAATAAATTTTCTTCTTGAAAATGACGCGTTCAGAAAAGCCCTGGGGCAGAAGGCAAGGGAATATGCCAAGAAATATCTATGGGATACCATTGCCGGTGATTATGAGAGATTTTTGATTAAAGTTATGGGCGGACAAAATTCATAAGGGAGGAATACTGACATCTTTTATAATTTTTTTTATCTCTCTCTTTCTTTTATAGCAACAACCGTTTTCGGCTATGTGTTTCATGCGGTTGTCAGCAGACAGCTCGGGCCTGCCGTATACGCGGAGTTCAGCGTCCTCTATGCCCTGATGATTGCGCTGTCAAGACCAGTAAATATTTTAAGCGGGGCAGTCACAAGGGTTGCGGTAACAGGCAGGGCGACAGGCGTGGATTTCAAGGAAATAAAAGACTTTTCCCTCAGACTGGGTTTTTTTCTGGCATTAGCCGTTGGTTTGGGCCCTGTGATTTTATCTCCTTTAATCAGTGGCTTTTTAAAAGCAGGTAATCTGCCAATATTTATTTCAGTCGGACTGTCCCTTTTCATCTGGAGCTTCACAGGAGTCCTGCGCGGTCTGTTTGCATCCGTAGAGGCCTTCGGCGTGCTTTCTTACACTGCCGCCGCCGAGCTTTTCATAAGGGCCGTCTGCGGCATAGGGCTCGTGCTTTGGGGCCTTAAGGTATTCGGGGCCATAGCCTCTTCGGTTTTTGGCGCCTCCGCCGTCTTTTTCCTGCTTTATGCAAAGAGGAACTACATCATTAACGCCTACAATGAACGGCTGGGGCAGGGCGCGCCTGAATCAGGCTTTAAAAACATAACCGCAAAGGTTTTTTTTATTGCCTTACCCGTAGGTTTTTTTCTTGAGCTTGACGTACTGCTTGCCAAGAGATTTTTTATGGCGGAGGAGGCGGGCATATATGCGGCGGCAGCCCTGATTGGAAAAGGGCTGCTTGCATTTTCCATGATAGCCTCGGCAGTTGTCTATCCCAAACTCGTAGAGGAGCGGCTGAACAAAAAGGGGGTGCTCGCATTTCTCTGGGGCATCGGCATAACCGTTATTTTATTTCTCTCGGGATATGTATTTTTAAAATTTTTTGGGAAACCGGTGGTCGGGCTTTTGTTCGGGGATAAATATCACGGCGTCATAGAGATTGTACCTGTTTATGCCTATTCCATCATTCCGCTTGCAATTCATCTGCAGATAGCAAATTTCAAGGGAGCGATAGGCGGATGGGTGGAAGGCGCATGGCTGTGGCTTCTGCTTGCGGGATATTATTTATCGCTTACGCTTTTTTCTTCGGCAGTGCACTCATATCTGCAGGCGATATTTGTCTTTCATACAATTACAGCGCCCCTGAGTTTTATTCTATTGTATTTCAGGCACAGCAAGGGTAGAAACTAATGAATGCGCCACCAG
>JACQZD010000153.1 GCA_016207865.1 Nitrospirota bacterium | reverse complement strand
TTTCTGCTGATTTTTTTGTGATGAAGCTCTTCTTCCCGCATAAACTGCTTTGCAGTTTCAAACTCCCCGGCTTCGGCAAATGTAACAGCAGACATTGCATTCTCAAATTTTTTAAATATGTTTTTGAGTGTTTTCATTTTGCTCCCTCCTTTTTTTAGCCTGTCTCTGTGCCCCGCCTTTGCAGTCGCGGTCATGACAGTTCCTTGCGCAGGCTAAAGCCTGCGGCTACGCACCTGCCTTTACAGGCAATGACATGGCAACGACAGGTTTTGTTATGTTTTTGAGTAATTTTTTAAAGTCAACCCCTTTTTTATCGGCTGAAAGATTCGGGCTTAGAAGAACCATATCAATGAACGGCCTGTTTTTAAGAAAGTCCTTTATTGCCGTTATTGTGTCGTCAAATGCGGTCCTGTAAACGAGCGATATGGAATTCTTCCCGCATATTTCAACAAATTTTTTAATCTTGCTTTCTGCGGCTTCTTTAATTTTTTCTTCCTGCTCCTGCAGGAGCCATTTAACAGTCTCCGTATCTCCTGCCTCTGCAAATGCAACCGCAGCCATTGTGTCTTCAAGGGCGGTCAATGTCTGTTTGCTGTAAACCATTAATACCGCAATCCCGGCATTAAGTGTCTTGGCAAGCTCAACTGCATAAGAAAATCCGTTATCGCAGTCGTCACCTCCCTTTGTTGCAAATAAGATTTTTTCTTGCATTTGTTCCCTCCTTGATTAAACTTCTACCTATGTAATAGAAAGAAGCATGCCAGCTTGTAACTTATTGAAATTGAATGGAAAGCTATTCTTAGATGCCTAAATTATTGTTTCAAATATGAACGCAGGTGAACGGTTTTGTCACTAACATCATGAAAGGAGTTATAGATTTAATTACCTTGCAGACTTTTTGTTGAGGAGGAATTTTTACGAAAAAAACTTTACGTTGAAGGAAGATAATGGAATCTAATGCTTCGGAATGTTATTACTTTTTAAGTATCCGCCAGAGGCTGGTTCTTGAAATTCCTAAAAGGTCAGCCGCCTTTGCTCTGTTGTTCTCTACGAACTCAAGCACTTTTTCTGCGTATTCTTTGTTTATCTCGTCAAGTGTTTTTATTTTTTTAGGACTTATTGTTTCAACCTGAAATAACTTTATGCTCTGGGGAAGGCTCTCAGGCTGTATGCGGGAGGTTTTCTCCAGAATAACGGCCCGCTCAATAATATTTTCAAGCTCCCTGACATTGCCCGGAAAATTATAGGCCATGAGCATATCCATCGCTTCTTTGCTGAATTCGTGTATTTTTTTATTTACTTTTTTATAGTGTTTTTCTAAAAAATGCGCGCTGAGCGGGACAATATCTTCCCTTCTTTCCCTTAGCGGAGGGATATGAATATCCATAACATTGAGCCTGTAAAATAAATCTTCCCGGAATTTTCCCTCTGATACAAGCGTGTTGATATTCTGATTTGTCGCGGCAATGAACCTGACGTCAACCTTGATTTGCCTTATGCCGCCTACGCGGAGGAATTCTTTTTCCTCAATCACCTTAAGCAGTTTTGCCTGCAGGGCTGTTGACATCTCCGCTATCTCGTCAAGAAATAATGTGCCGGTATTTACAATTTCAATAAGTCCCTGTTTTGCGGCGACGGCGCCTGTAAAGGCCCCTTTTTCATGCCCGAAGAGTTCGCTTGCCAGAAGCTCTTCTGTAAAGATTGCGCAGTTTACCGCCAAAAAAGGTTTTGCTTTGCGGGGACCTGTGTAATGTATAAGCTTTGCTATAAGCCCTTTGCCGGCGCCGCTCTCTCCGGTCAGCAGTACATTGCAGTCAGAATTTGTTATGCTGTTTACAACGTCTACTACCCTTTTTATCACCCTGCTTTTTGCTATGAAAGGGTAGTCCCTGCCTATTTCCAGAGAGACCTTAAGCGCTATGTTTTCTTTTTGTAAGGTTTTTTTTTCCTGAATTTTTTTGATCTTGAGGCTCAGCTCGTCCAGGTTAAAGGGCTTGGTGATGTAGTCAGATGCGCCTTTTTTCATTGCCGCTACCGCTGATTCAATACTGCCGAAACCTGTGATTATTATTACGTCAGTGCCGGGATAGCTGTCTTTTACCTTGCCGAGAAGCGTTATCCCGTCCATGCCCGGCATTTTTATATCGGCAATAAGGATGTCAAACTCCTCTTTCTCAAGCTTGCTGAATGCGTCCATGCCGTTTTTTACGCCTGTAACAGCATACCCTTCTTTTTCCAGAGCATACTTAAGGTGTTTTAATGTTATTTCTTCGTCTTCTGCAATCAGGATATTAAGACTCATTTGTTTTTCTCAAACATATTTATTTGTGTCATCGCGGCTTGTCCGCAATCTTTTTTAAGAACGATTCCGAACAAGCCGCAATGACAAGTACGACAGCCAGGGATATTTTCAACCCGGTAAAGTTATCGTAAATGTTGTGACCTTGTTCGGTTCGCTCACGACATCTATTTTACCATTATGCTTTTTTATTATGTTGTAAGCAATCGCCAATCCTAATCCCGTGCCTTTTTCCTTCGTTGTAAAAAACGGGTCAAAAATTCTTGATATGTCTTCCGGCTGTATGCCTTTGCCTGTGTCGGTGATTTTAATTTGTACGCCGGTGCTGACAACATTCATTCTGATATCCAGCAAGCCCTTTCCTTCCATCGCATCAACGGCATTGCTGAAAAGATTTATAAAGACCTGCTCCAGGAGATGCCTGTCTGCAAGTAGTTCAATATTTTCAGGGGAAGCAAGATTGTACTGCACATTTGACATCTCGCCGGACGTTTTTATTTGATTAAGCACGTCATTTACCAGATGGACTATGTTGATTTTTTTTAGTTCAGGGCCTTTTTCCCTGGCAAACTCAAGAAGGTCGCTGACTATTCTTTTTACCCTGAGCGTTTGCGTGGCAATGTCCCTGACGCTTTCACTGATTACTTCAGGGCAGGCTTCTGACTCTATTATCTGGTCTATTTCTTTGGATAATATCTGAGATGCAAGGTAAATATTATTGAGCGGGTTGTTAAGTTCATGCGCAACCCCGGATGCAAGCGTGCCTATAGAAGCCAGTTTTCTGCTGTGGAGCAGTTCCTCATTTTTTCTGTTAAGCTCCTCATCCCGTGCAATCAGGTCTGCCTCCATTTTGTTAAAGGTCTTAATCAGCAGTCCTATCTCATCCTGTTTTTCCGGTATTTCCAGTGACGAAAAATGCCCTTTGCCTGTCTCTTCAATTGCATCGGAAAGAATTTTTAATCGCTTCACAGTGCTCTGGCCTATCCCGAACAAGGCCCATAGCCCCACAAGGATAAACATCGGGAAAAGGATTAATGCCGTGGTTTGTGATGCGGCTATGGCCTTATCAACCTTTTCCCTGGCCGACTTATCCATATCATTGGAAATAGTCAATATCTCCTCACCGTCTTTTCTTATAGCAGTCATTTCAGTATTCAATTCCTGAAGGTTTTTAATTATTGAATCCCCTTCGTGCAGTAAAAAGGTCTTTTTTAAAAGCTCTGCGGTTATGATAGGGCGTTCAAGAAATGTAGATTCAATCAGTTCAAAAAAAACAGAATACCGGAAATTTGACGGTTTGAGTTTTGCCAATTCATCCTGCACTTCCCTGAAGATGTTTTCTATATGGTTAAACTTCAGTTCATAGTCATCAATTTTTTTCTCAAGTATGAGCAGGTCGTTGTTTTTATAAGCGCTTTTGCCCTGATTAAGAAGAAGCTTTATATCATTTAAATACGCATGGACTTTTTCAATAGCGCTTACGTCCATGTAAAGGAAAAAGTTTTTTTCATGCCGCCTGAGCTGTAAGGATTTGCCCCTGAGGTTATCGGACAGTTCAAGGTAGTGTATCTCCTTTCTGATTTCAATGAAGCTGACAAAGCCAAAGAGCATAATGACGCCAATAATTATTGAACTTGTGAGAAAGCCGAGGATTATCTTTTTCTTCAGAGACATAGTGAGTTATATTATCACTAAAACAGGAAAAAGAAAAATACAGAGGATAATATCAGGAAAGTTTGTCAGGAATTTACCACAAACACCGGGCAGGGGGCTTGATTAATAACTTTTTCCACGACATTATCGCCGAAAAGCCTGCTTATCCACTTCCGCCTGCGGCGCGCTCCCATGATGATGATGTCGCACCTTTCTTCTTCGGCAACTTCAATAATCTTTTTATGGACCTCGCCTTCTTCAAGCCTTGTTTTTATCAGGGCTCCCTCAGTTTCTGCTATATCCTTTATTTCAGAGACCATTTTTTGCCCTCCGCTGTCCAGTACATCTCCAATATTTTTTACTCCGGTCAGATTCAGATCGCCTTCGTTATGCGGTACTACTTTAACAACAGTTACCCAGCATTTTTCATCCTGCGCAAGTTTAAGCCCGTTGACAAGGACCTCTTTTGAGCCGTTGACTGCGATAAGAATTTTTCTGTACCCTTTCATATTCCGTTACCTCACGACCAGAATGGGACGGGATGCATTGGTGATTACTCTTTCTGCGGTGCTTCCTATGAGCGCTTTGTTGACACCGCTGTACCCGTAACTCCCCATAACGATTAAGTCGTTATTCAGTTTATTTGAGGTTTCAACGATTTTCTCAGCCGCATTCCCTTCCTGTATTTCATCTTTGACTGATACCCCGAGTTCTGAGGCGATTCCCTTTGCCGTGCCAATAATTTTCTGCGCTTCAAGAAGAAGACTGTTCTTTATTGAGCTGCTTTTAAAAAATTCCACCATTTCTTCATAGCGCGGAATAACATACAGGATTTGCAATTCCGCATTATCTGTTTTTGCCAAAAGGCAGGCGCGGTTTAACGCTTTTTGACTTGGCGCCGAACCGTCAAAAGGAACTAAAATGGATTTATATTCTCCGGTGCATTCGGTACACGGTTTTTTTACTACCAGAACATCAACTGGGGAATTTACAAGGACCTGTGAGGTCACGCTCCCCATGAGCAGTCTGTTCAGCCCTTTTCTGCCGTAGGTGCCCAGCATTATTAAATCCGCCTTCTTTTCCTTTGCAATGTCAACTATGACTGTGGGAGGGTCACCTTCGCACAGCAGGGATTGTACGTCTATTCCAAATTCAGAATTTAACATTGTTTTTGCTTGAACACACGCTTTTTCGCCTTCCTTCAGGCGTTTTTCTAATTGCTCCGGGGCAATTCCGAATTCCTCGACGTCAAAATATACGGCGTGCACTAAAATAAGTTTACCGCCGTGTTTTTTTATCCGGTTTGCCGCCTCAATCAACGCCGCTTTGCTGTGCAGAGAGTCGTCAAACCCGATTAATATGGTTTTATACATTAGTGCGCGCCTCCGCCCTTTCTAAATATCAAACCGACTCCAAAACCGGCCGCCAGAGCCGCCATTATGGATATAATCCCGTATAAAGCGGCTTTATTCTTTGCCATGCCGGCGAGCATCTTTATAATGCCGACCTGTTCAACCGATACCTTTGACTCAGCTTTTTCAAGGACCTTTTTATCCTTTACCGCATAAACGGTAACGAGATAATCCCCGGGAGGAGCCTGATACGGCCAGCCCGTCAGAATATAATAAGCCTGTTTGCCGTCTTTTGCCGTGGTCATTATTTTGCCCGAAGATATTGTATAAAGGTTTGAGGATTCTTTATATTTTACGAATTCATTGAACCATTTTGATTTTTCATCCTCATTTGAAACCGGCGTCATTTCTATCTGTCTGCCTAATGCCGGATAACCGATGACATATTTATCCATTTCCTTTCTGCTCAGGAGGTCCTCAATTTTTTTTGTACTGTAAATGGAATAGAGGCCCGGCACATGTCCGAGATTCAGCGTCCCGGTATTCATCCACAAAAGGCCCGCTACTTTCCCTTTTTGTTTGAGAATCTCGTGACCTTCAGGGGAAGCTATTTTAATAATCAGGTCCGTCCCTGAATCCGCGTTTCCGGCAACGCTTACGGTGCTGCCGTGATAGAAGAAATCTATCTTTATGTTATCGTGATTTGCCTTTATTGTAAGTTCAGCCGATGCAGTCCCTGCGAATATGAATATGCACGGCAATAATAACATCAGAAATTTAAAATTTTTCATCAATGACCTCCTGCCTGCGATAAAAGCAGTGACGGCGTTAATGTAAGTTCAAAGATAATTTTGACTGTGACTACGAGAACTATCACAGCAAGTATTATCTTAAGCTGTTCACCTTTCATTTTCCTGCCGAATACCGCTCCTATCTGCGCGCCGACCGTGGAGCCTAACAGCAAAAGGACTGCGAGGATAAAATCCACGTTATGATTGGTGTAGGCCTGAAGAAAAGTAACCTCTATGCAGTTAAATAATATCTGAAAAAGGCTTGTGCCTACAACGACATGCATCGGCATTTTTAAAATGTAGACCATGACCGGAACCATCAGGAAGCCGCCTCCGACTCCCATTATTGCGGCGAGTATTCCGACAAAACCGCCGAATAAGAGAGGAATAAGCGTTGAATGTGTTACCCCTGATTTTTCAAAGTGCGTTTGAAACGGGAGTGACTTGAGGAATTTTGTCAGTCCTGATTCCTTTTCAGTTTTGACCGCCTCCGTCTTTTTTTTCTTCATGCTGTTTAAACTTTCAATAAGCATGTATGTGCCGACTATGCCGAGCATCAGGACATAAGTCATTTTTATGACGAAGTCTGCATTGCCCGTTGCATTCAGGACTTTTATAGCCTGCACGCCGAAAAGTCCTCCGATAAACCCGCCGATAAGGAGGTATACCCCCATCTTAAAATCCACATTGCCGACCTTCCAGTGAGCATAAGTGCCGGACGTTGATGCGGCTACTATCTGATTTGAATCTGTCGCCGCCGCGACGGTAGAGGGGATACCGAACATTATTAAAAGCGGGGTCATCAGAAATCCGCCGCCGACGCCGAAAAGACCGGACAGCAAGCCTACGGCCAGCCCCAGCCCCACGGGAATTATAATATTGATGCTTGTTAAGGCTACCGGTAAGTAAAGATACATAAAATTCATTGATGTGTCCCCTTGCTGATTGGAAGAAACTTATGCGGCATAAATATGCCTCGCCATTGTTACAACAGGTCTTGATGCCGTTCTAACGAGTTTTTGCAAATCACCTGACTTAATTTTTCCGTTGTTGGTTATGCTCGGACTCAACAAAACCATATCAACGGTATTTTTATGCTTAAGGGAGTCCTTTATTGCCAAAACTATATCCATTGTTGTTGTCTGGATATTGGTATCAACTCCCGACCTGCGGCATTTTTCAATGAGAATGCTGACGGCCCCTGCATTTTTTGGGTTGTTTTTTGAGAGTAGTTCCTGCGCTGTCTTATGTTCGCCTGCTTCTGCAAATGTAACAGCAGTCATCATGTTTTCAAACTTTTCCATTAATTTTTGCTTGCATACCAGCAAAATGGTTATGCCCCGGTCCATAATTTTTGCCAGATCAATTGCATATGAGAGCCCTTCATCACATTCTTCGTCTTGATAGGTTACAAACAAGAGATTTTTTTTCATTTTTACCTCCCAATTGTTTTCATTTATACCCTATCTATTGCATAAATGGTGCTTGACGATAACGCATTGATTTTTAAAAGATTTTTAAAATGAAACTTATTGAGCGTTTAAAATATGAACGGTGCCAAAGAGGGGTTATTCTTATTGGTGTAGTTGTAACTTATTGGTTTAAAAGTATTTTTAAAATACGACAAGGAAGAATACGGAAGTGTTTAAAATATGAACCGTTTAACGCTAATCTTCTTTGAGAATTTTCCAGAGGCTGGTCCTTGAGATGCCTAATGATTCTGCAGCCTTTGTTTTGTTGCCGCCAAACACCCTGACAACCTTTTCAACATATTCTTTGATATGCTCATCAATGGTTTTTATCCGGTCAGGGCCTAAGGTCTCAATCTGCAGCACCCTGATGCCGTGAGGAAGGCTCTCCGGCGTAATTACAGCGCTCTTCTCAATTATTATGGCCCGTTCAATGATATTTTCAAGCTCCCTTACATTACCCGGAAAACTGTAATGCATTAGAATTTCCATCGCTTCTTCTGAAATCCCTGTTATTTTCTTATTGGATTTAGGGAGATGTTTTTGCAGGAGAAATGCGCTTAAGGGCTTTATATCTTCCCGGCGTTCTCGTAAAGGCTGGATAAAGATTTCCATGACATTCAGCCTGTAATAAAGGTCTTCCCTGAACCGTCCCTCTGAAATAAGGTTCTTTACATTTTGGTTTGTTGCGGCTATGAACCTGACATCAACTTTCTGGGGTTTTAATCCTCCAACCCTGTAAAATTCGCCTTCTTCAACGACCTTCAGAAGCTTTGCCTGAAGGGCTGGGGACAACTCCGCAATTTCATCAAGGAAAAGCGTGCCGGTGTCTGCTATTTCCACAAGCCCCTGTTTTGATGCAACGGCGCCTGTGAATGCGCCTTTTTCATGCCCGAACAACTCACTTGCAAGGAGATCCTCCGTAAGAGTCGCGCAGTTGATGGAGAGAAACGGCTTATCCTGTCTCCTGCTTGTAGAATGTATTATCTTGGCTATCAGATTTTTCCCTGTGCCGCTTTCTCCGGTAAGCAAAACGCTGCATGCGGAGTCCTTCAGCCCGTCTATGGTATCCAGAATTTTTTTCATGCCCTCGCTCTTTGCAATAATCGTGACCTTTTTGTTCATGTTAAAATAAGTCTTTAAGGCAATATTTTCTTTTTTGAGGTTTTTTTGCTGCTGGATTTTCTTTACCCGGATGATCAACTCGTCCAAATCAAAAGGCTTTGTTATATAATCGTAAGCATCCTTTTTCATGGCTTCTACCGCAGAGCCGATGCTTCCGAAGCCTGTGATTATGATTACTTCTGTTTCCGGGTATTTCTCTTTTACCTTCTCCAGAAGCTCAAGGCCGCTCAGCCGCGGCATTTTTATGTCTGTAATAAGGAGGTCAAAGCGTTCCTTATCAAGCACATGAAGGGCCTCGTAGCCGTCTTTTGTCCCGGACGCGCCGTATCCTTCTTCATTCAGCGTATCAACGATATTTTTCAAAGTTATCTCTTCATCTTCCGCAACGAGTATCTTCAATGCCATTGTCGTCAATTCTCCTTTCCGGCCGGCAAGGTGATGATGAAGGCGGTCCCTATGCCTTCCCGGCTGTCAACCTGAATGTCGCCGTGATGTTTCTGAATAATATTGAATACAATCGCAAGCCCGAGCCCGGTACCTTTTTCTTTGGTGGTAAAAAAAGGTTCAAATATTTTGTCAATTGCTTCCTGCGGGATGCCGTTGCCTGTATCGGATATTTTAATTATTATATTGTTATTTTTCGTAACGGTCCTTACGGCCAGGTCTCCCTTCCCCGACATAACCTCAATTGCATTGCTGAAGAGATTGATAAAGACCTGCTCCATCTGCTCGGGGTCCGCGGAAATAAATAATTGACTAATTTCATTTTCCTGCAAAAAGCGGACCTTGGCAGTGTTTAAAGAACTGGAGAGCTGTTTGTATGCATGGGCGATAAGGGCGTTTAATTCAATTTTCATTAACTGCGGTTCTTTCCCGCGGGCAAACTCAAGCAGGTCGCTGACTATTTTTGTAACCCTCATGGACTGTGCAAAGATATCATGAAGTCCGTTTTTTTGATAAACGGAGGACACTCTTCTCCGGATTTTTTGATCAGCCTCTGTGCCGTTGTGTATATATTGTTAAGCGGATTATTCAGTTCATGGGCGACTCCGGCTGCCAGCGTGCCGATGGCGGCCAGGTGTTTGCTCTGGAGCAGTTCTCTGTCGCTTTGCGCAAGCTGCTCTTCCATATAATTGAATTCCCCGATAAGAAGACCCACTTCGTCCGTTCCCCAGTTTTTAGTAGGTTCCGCAACACTGGAAAAGTTTCCCAGTCCTGTTTTTTCTATCTCCCCTGACAATATTCTTAAACGTCTCACAGTGCTCTGGCTTATGCCGAACAAGGCCCACAGTCCCACAAATAGGAACATTGGGAAAAGGATTAACGCCGTGGTCTGCGATACGGCAATCGCCTTGTCAACCTTTTCCCTGGCCGACTTATCCATATCGTTGGAAATAGTCAATATCTCCTCGCCGTCTTTTCTTATGGCGTTCATTTCAGTGTTTAATGCCTGAAGATTTTTAATAATCGGATTTTCTTCCCGCAGAGAAAAAAGACTTTTTAAAAGCTCCGCATTTACGAGCGGACGCTCCAAGAATGTAGTTTCAATGATTTGTGAAAATACACCGTATTGTGAATTTTTGGGTTTAAGATGAGTTAACTGCTTTTGAATTTCAACAAAAATAGTTTCAATGTGATTGAATTTCTGCCCGTATTCATCTATCTTTTTCTCAAGCGTAAGGAGCTCCTCATTTTTGTAAGTGCGCCGGCCCTGATTAAGAAGCGCTTGCAATTCTTTTAAATTGGAATGGACTTTTTCAATCGCTCCGGTGTCCATGTAAAGGAAAAAGTTTTTTTCATGCCGCCTGAGCTGTAAGGATTTGCCCCTGAGGTTATCGGACAGTTCAAGGTAGTGTATCTCCTTTCTGATTTCAATGAAACTGGCAAAGGCAAAAATCATAAGGACGACAATAATTATTGAGCTTGTGAGGAAGCCGAGGATTATCTTTTTCTTTAAAGACATGGTGAGTTATTTTATCACTAAAAGATTTTTTTATCTGTTCCCGACAGCCCTGAGTATTCCATGGAGCAGCGCTGCCGGCGTCGGAGGGCATCCGTGTATGTATGCATCTACAGTTATGATTTTGTCAACGCCTCCCATAGATGCGTAGGACTCTCCGAATATGCCTCCGCTGCATCCGCAGTCGCCTACGGCAACCACAAGCTTTGGAGGGGGTGTTGCGTCATATGTTCTGCGAAGGGCTATCTCCATATTTCTTGACACGGGCCCCGTGACCAGCAGCATGTCGGCAAATCTCGGAGAAGCGGTGAAGTGAATTCCGAATCTTTCGCAGTTGTAAATCGGATTGTTTATTGCATGAATCTCAAGCTCGCAGCCGTTGCATGAGCCTGCGTCCACATGTCTTATCGTCAGGCTTTTGCTAAAACGCTTTCGTATGGCGTCTTTCAGTTTTGCACCGGCTTCCTTAATTTCTGCTTCTGCCTCCAGCGGAAGCGGCTCAGTCACAATGCCGGTCCTGAATATCTGGCGAAGGATTCTTATCATAGGTCATGCCCTGAATAAGACTGGTTAAAACTTTTATTGCAGAGCGGAAAGTCAGGCACTATATTGCCTAACACAGCCTGTTCAAGCCCTAACCAGTTAACGCCGGAAGGGTCCCGGACCATGCACCTGTTGACCCCGCCCGTTGGCCCGGACTGGAGCCAGTAGACGATTTCTCCCCGCCATCCCTCAACAGCGGAAAAACCTGATGTGTCAGGCAAGGGGATGCCGGCGTCCGCGGATATTGCTCCTGAGGGAAGGCTCTTTAGTATCTCATGTATGATACGGACAGATTCACGTATCTCTTCAATCCTTACCCATACTCTTGCGTGCACGTCACCTGAAATTAAAACAGGCACAGTTACCCCGATGCGGTCGTAAGGCGGGAAAGGGTTTTGTGCGCGGCAGTCAAGATTCAACCCGCTGGCCCTTGCAACAATTCCCACGACGCAGAGTTCTCTCGCCTTATCAGGAGTCAGGATGCCGGTATCCTTCACCCTGTCTTCAAGGGATGAATTTTCATCATATATAACTACGAGCTTGTTAAATTCCTTTAGAAGCCCTTTCAATTCCGACAGTATCATCTCCACTCCCTGCGCATCAATATCAACCGATACCCCGCCGGGGATGACACGGTCCATCATAAGCCTGTGTCCGAACAGTTTGTGATTTATCCTCAGTATTATTTCCCTGAGCCTGGAAAGCTGATAAAGCATAAATGCAAAGGCGGCGTCATTGCATACGGCCCCTATATCACCAAGGTGATTTGCTATGCGTTCCATTTCAAGGAAAAGCGCGCGCAGCCACTGCGCCCGTTCCGGCACGCTGCATCCTGTCATGGACTCCAATGCTATGCAATAAGCAAGGCTGTGTGCCGCGGTTGTATCTCCTGATACACGGCCTGCAAGTCTTGAACCTTCCTGCCAAGAAAGTGATTCAAACTTTTTTTCTATACCCTTATGGACATATCCGAGCCTCTCCTCAAGATTTATGATATCCTCTCCGACCGCCTGAAAGCGGAAATGTCCGGGTTCTATAATCCCCGCGTGGACAGGACCCACGGGTATTTCATAAACGCCTTCCCCTTCTGCCCTTATCCAGTTGTATTTACCCGTAACCCTCGGCATTGCCTTTGACGCATCAAAAGATTTTCTGAGAGGCCAGGCCTCTTCAGGCCAGTCTTCAAATTTTATCCAGGGCCTTGAGTCAGGGTGCCCTGCGGGAGTGACGCCCATAAGGCTTTTAATCTGCCGCTCAAAGCGGTAAGCGGGCAAAAACTTTTTTGTAAGGGTTGGAAAGGCCGGGTCTTCAGCCGGCGCCTCTGTTTTCACGATCAGGTATTCCGACCCCCACCTGTAACAGGCGTAAATGCCAAAACCCCTGCCAAACGGCGTTTCGTCAGAAGCCCATTCCGCGGCCAGAAGGGCATGGACTTTTTTCATCGCCTTTGCGGTCTCAACAAATTTCTCCTTCGGCACGGTGCAGGAAATTATGGAAGACGGATATTGTCTTTCATCATACACCGCACCGGCCCCGAGCACAGGGGTTATGGCGTCTTTCAGTACACTCATTTTAACAGCTCCACGGCGGTATGAAACCAGTTATTAAGGAAATTGGGCATATAAATACCAATAACAAGAACCAATATTAGGTGAAGGATTACGGGCACGTGCGCTGCCTTCATGGACTTCTGGTAAGCAGGCACGTCGCCTGAAACCATGGGCTGAACCCTCCTGAAAAGCGCCGCAAACGCCACCGCAAGCCCCAGCAGTAGAAAGGGCGTTAACAAAGGGGCGTCTTTTATCGTTGCCGTCAGTATCAGAAACTCGCTCATAATTGCCGTCAGTATCAGAAACTCGCTCATAAAAACTCCGAACGGAGGCATGCCCGCAATAGCCATAACCCCAAACATCAACCCCCATCCGACAAGCGCATTGCCCTTGAAAAGGCCTTTAATTTTGTCCATTTCCTGCGTCCGGTGCATCTGGGATGCATGCCCTACGGTGAAAAATATGGAGGACTTGGCCAGGCTGTGCACGAGCATGTGCAGAAGAGCGCCGAATGTAGCAATCGGTCCTCCGAGTCCAAAGGCAAAAGTAGCGATTCCCATATGCTCTATGGATGAATACGAAAACATGCGTTTTATATCCTTCTGCCTCAGCAGTGAAAAAGCGGCGACTAATATGGACAGCAGGCCGAAGCCCATCATTATATTGCCTGCGTGATGCGTATGTGTGGAGCCGTCTACAAGCACCTTGCACCTTACCAGCGCATATAGCGCGACATTTAACAGCAGGCCTGAGAGCACGGCAGATATTGGGGTAGGACCTTCGCTGTGGGCGTCAGGCAGCCAGTTATGAAGAGGTGCCAGGCCGACCTTTGTGCCGTATCCAACCATAAGAAAGACAAAGGCAAGCGAAAGGACGGTGGGTTCAAGGCTTCCGCTTACCCGGTTCAGATTGGTCCAGAGAAGGGCGTCGCCGCCTTCGCCGAGAGCTTTTTCAGCGGCAAAATACAGAAGCACCGTTCCAAAAAGCGCCTGGTCAATGCCTACGCCGCAGAGAATAAAATATT
>JACQZD010000152.1 GCA_016207865.1 Nitrospirota bacterium | reverse complement strand
TAAGTGCCTGCGGGACAGCGGGTGGGCAGTATGGGAATGTCCGGCACGGAAATTATTGTGAAAGGCAGCGCATCAGATGACGTAGGCTGGCTTAACTGCGGCGCAAAGATTACCGTGCTTGGAGATGTCACAAACGGGGCGCATAATGCAGGCGCGCAGGGGATACTTTATGTACAGGGCGGAGGCGGCGCGCGCTGTGATACGATGACAAAGCACAACCCGCGATTTGAGCCTCTGCAGTCCTGGTATTTCCGCGATGTCGGAGACTCCTTTGCCGAGTTTAAGGCCGGCGGCATTGCAGTGGTATGCGGGGTCAATCCGCGGAATCCTGAAAATATCTTAGGCTACAGGCCGTGCGTCGGCATGGTCGGCGGCGCTATTTATTTCAGGGGCGCAATGCAGGAATACAGCAGGAAGGATGTTAAATGCGTTGAACTGACGCTTCAGGACTGGCAGTGGCTTACTGAAAACATGAAGTCGTTTCTCAAGGCGGTTGACCGCGCTGATTATTATAATGAACTGACAGATTCTCCTCAGAGCTGGAAAAAAATTATTGCGTATACGCCTGCTGAAAAGGCGGAAAAAAAGAAAACTCAGAAAATATCGGCTGCTGAATTCAGGGTAAACACATGGGAGGCAGGTGTAGGCAAAGGCGGGATTTTTGCGGAATATATGGCGCATCCGCTGACACTGCTTCCTTATATAACAACAGACGCCGACAGGCGGAATAAGCCGGTATGGAACAATGAAAAATACGCGCCTCCATGCGCTTTTAACTGTCCTACCCATATACCGACACATAAACGCGCGCGCCTTATCAGGGAAGGCAGGATGCGTGCGGCGCTTGAGCTTGTGCTTCAGTACAGCCCTCTTCCTGCGACCGTATGCGGACAGATATGCCCCAATCTCTGCATGCAGAGCTGTACCAGGGGAATGATTGACAAGCCTCTTAATGTGCAGGAACTGGGAAGGTTAAGCCTTAACCTTAAGGCGCCGAAAAGGGCAAAACGCACCAGTCATAAGACAGCAGTTATAGGCGGCGGGCCTGCCGGACTTTCAGCCGCGTGGCAGTTAAGCCTTAAAGGGCATGACGTGGACCTTTATGAGGCTGAAGATAAACTCGGCGGCAAAATAGAGTTATGCATTCCGAGGGAAAGACTGCCTCACAAAATACTTCTTAAGGAGCTCTCAAGGTTTAAAGAAATGGGCGTCAGTGTGCATCTCGGGCAAAAGATAAACAGGAAAGAATTTGAAAAGATATATAAAGCGCATGAAGTTGTTGTGGTTGCATGCGGAGCGCACGAGCCGCGCAAACTTGAGTTTCAAGGCTCTGAGCATGCAGTGCCTGCGATAGAATTTTTAAAGGGCATTAATTTCGGCAAACTTCCCTCTCTGAAAGGCAAAAAAGTGGTTGTCATAGGCGCGGGCAATGCCGGAATGGACGCAGCCTCTCAGGCGTTTGAGTGCGGCGCTGTCTCGGTCACTGCGGTGGATGTGCAGAAGCCTGCGGCCTTCGGCAAAGAAATGGAAATGGCCAAGGCAAAAGGCACGGCGATAATTTATCCGAAATTTGCAGACCGGTATGACAAAAAGGCAAAGAAGATTTACTTCAGAGACAATACATCAATGGATGCAGACCTTGTTGTCATTGCCGTAGGCGAGACGCCGGTAGTGGATTTCCTTTTGCCCGGCATCCATACTGAAAAAGGCTGGATTGCGGTGAATGAGCTTGGACAGACCTCAGACGTCAAGGTCTTTGCAATCGGAGATGCAACAAAACCCGGGCTTGTCACTCATGCAATAGGACAGGGGAGGGTTATCTCTGAGGTCATTCATTCACAAATGATGCACTATGATTACATGCCCGAGATAAAACAGGCAATCCCTTATGATAAGGTAAAGAGCGTTTATTACGAGCGATGCGGGGCGGATGAGTTTTCAGCAAAGAAGGATGCCGAGAGATGCCTTTCATGCGGTGCATGCCGCGACTGTCATATGTGTGAAAGCGTATGCTACTGGGGCGCAATCAGCCGGATAGCGAAGAAAGACGGCTCCTACGAATATGTTGTTGATGACAGTAAATGCATCGGCTGCGGTTTTTGTGCGGGGACTTGTCCCTGCGGCGTATGGGAGATGACAGAGAATATTTAATTAAGGGAGGAAATTGTATATGAGAGTCAGGATATTATTTTTAGCAGTGATTTTTGTCTGTTTCAGCATGACGGCGCTTGCGGAAAAAGAGCAGGCGGTTGAAGGCGCATCCGAAACCCTTATTGCAGAAATTAACTTCCCTTCATGGATAAAAGAGTCTTTAAAGATAAGCCCTGACGGAAAACGCGCGGCTTATGTGGTTTTTACGCTTGACAGGAAACAGTTTGTTGATGTTGATGATAAAGAGGGGAAGAGATATGACGGCATCCTGATGAATACGCCGGTCTTCAGCCCTGACAGCAGGCGCATGGCTTATGCCGGACAGACGGATAAAAAATGGATTGTTGTAATTGACGGGAAAGAGGAAAAACAGTATGACAATATCGGTGCAGGCTCCGTGACATTCAGCCCTGACAGCAAACGTGCGGCTTATGCGGCGGAGTTAAACGGCAAGTGGTTTGCGGTAATTGACGGCAAAGAAGAGAAACAGTATGACGGGATTGGATTCCTCGGTTTCAGCTCTGACGGCAAGCGAATTGCTTATGCCGCCAAGTCAGAGGACAAATGGTTTGCAGTAATTGACGGCAAGGAAGAGAAGCAGTATGAGGGAATCGGGTTTCTTGTTTTCGGCCCTGGCAAGCGAATTGCTTATGCCGCCAAGTCAGAGGACAAGTGGTTTGCGGTAATTGACAGCAAGGAGGAAAAAAAGAATGACGGCATAAGCGTAATTGTCTTCAGTCCTGACGGTAAAAACATAGCTTATGCAGTGCGTTCAGGGGACAAGGAATTTGCGGTAATCAACGGTAAAAAAGTGAAACAATATAACGCAGTCGGTTCTCTTGCATTCAGTCCTGACAGCAAGCGCACGGCATATACAGCGCAGACAGGCGGCAAGTGGGTTGCGGTTATCGGCGGTAAGGCAGGGGAAAAATATGATGATATCAAGGGCGGTTCTCTTGTATTCAGCCCTGACAGCAAACGCACGGCTTATGCCGCTAAATCAGAGGGCAAGTGGTTTGTGGTAATTGACGGCAAAGAGAGCAGCCGGTATGATGACATAAAAGCGCAAAATTTTAATTTTGACAGCGGCAGCAAGCATATTGTTTACACAGCCCAGAGCGGCAAAAAATGGCTTTTGGTCACAGATGGCAAAAAAGAAAAGTAATCTTCTTCTACAATTTTATCGGTTAAACAATTTCAGCTGATTTTTAAAATCAAATGAAGCCCCTCACAGACAATAAAACAGCCCTGATTCTCCGTAAAAACAGGGAACTTACTGCAATCCTTGAAGTAAGTAAAGTCCTGACTGCCTCGTTTGCGCTTGAACAAAATCTTTCTTCAGTCATGTCAACCCTTGCAAGCCTTTTGGAAATGCAGAGGGGGTGCGTCTTTTTGCTTGATTCAATATCAAAAGAGCTTCGCATAATTGCGGCGCACGGGCTCGCAAAAGAAAATATTGAAAGAGGTAAATACCGCATCGGCGAGGGTATAGTGGGGCGTGTTGTTGAAAAAGGCGTCCCGATGGTAATTCCCAATATCGGGAAGGAACCGCTTTTTCTGAACAGGACCGGCTCAAGACCCAAAAAGGACGGCATTTCATTTCTCTGCGTGCCGGTTAAATTCAAAAATGAAATACTGGGCGTGCTGAGCGTTGACAGGATTTATTCAGAGGAGGAGGGCGATGTTGACGACGACCTCAGAGTCTTAAATATCGTGGCCTCATTGATAGCCCAGTTTGTCAAACTCTGGGAGAGCTTTGAACGAGTTGAAAAAGAAAAGGAAAGCCTGAAGAAAGAGCTTAAGGGCAGGTATAAGATTGAAAATATTATTGGACCATCAGACAGGATGCAGGAGGTGTTTGAGGCTGTTCACCGTGTCGCCCCGTCAAAGGCCTCAGTCATATTGAGAGGGGAGAGCGGCACAGGCAAAGAGCTTATAGCAAAGGCGATTCATTACAGGAGCCCAATCAGAGCTTTTTGGTCATGAAAAAGGGGCCTTCACAGGCGCGGTTTCATTAAGGAGCGGCAAGTTTGAACTTGCAAACGGAGGCACTATTTTTCTTGATGAAATCGGCGACCATCCGGTCACCCTTCAGCCCAAGATATTGCGCGTGCTTCAAGAAAGGGAATTTGAAAGGGTAGGCGGTGAAAAAACGATTAAGGCCGATGTCAGGCTGATTGCCGCAACAAGCAGAAATCTTGAAGACCTTGTTTCCAAAAATAAATTCAGGGAGGATTTGTATTACAGGCTTAATGTCGTGCCGGTATTCCTTCCTGCGCTTAGGGACAGAAAGGAAGATATCCCTCTTTTGACAGAGCATTTTCTTAATCGCTTTAATGAAGAAAACAACAAGAGCATCTCCATATCGCCGGAGGCGCTCAGGGCGCTTGTAGAATGTGACTGGCCGGGCAATGTCAGGGAGCTTGAAAACACTATTGAAAGACTTGTTGTAATGTCTGTCAGGAATACAATAAAGGCATCTGACCTCCCGCTGAGTCTGAAACTGCCTGTGTCAGTGAACTATCATGGAAAGGAGCCGGTAAAGACAGGACTTAAAGGCATAGAAAAGACAATGGTTATCAATGCACTTGAAAAAACAAACTGGGTTCAGGCAAAGGCCGCTAAACTTCTTGGGATAACTCCCAGACAGATAGGGTATAAGATTAAAAAATATAGAATCATTGAGTAATTGCCATCCTCACCCTGCCGCTTTTTATGTTGTAATCGTTTTATTAAAAAAACTTATCATACCTATAAGAAATTATAAAATATCTTGACAATTCAAGTCTTTTTGTGTCTAATTTTATATATACCCTCCATGGAATATAAATTTAAAAATAGATATAAAACTACCCTTGGATTCAGTAAATTTTAAGCCCGGCTTTCAGCCTGAGCGCAGATTTATGGTTGGAAATTACTTTATTAAACAGGTGCGATGTTTTTTGCTCTGATGTAAATATTTGTACCATATAAAAAAGCTTTATTTATAAACAGTTAACATATTCTGTGTAAAATTTGTGAATAAATTAGTCGCACCCATTTACAGATTTTAATATTATCTATATATTAAGTAAACACATTGATTTTATATGATGAAAAATAATATTTGAGAAATAGCACAATAACTGAAAGGAAATAATGCTATGAAATTTAAAAAAATTTATTTAATGGCGGTTTTTTTAAGTGCATTTTTCTTATTGTTTTTTGAGGCAGGGGCATCTGCACAGTGGATAACAAAGACTCTTGACGAAACAGGTTCGTATTTTTGGGGGGATGGAGATACCTCCATAGCTGTAGATTCTAATGATAAGGTGCATATCAGCTATTATGATGCTACTAATGAAGACCTTAAGTATGTCACAAATGCCTCAAGTGCAATTGTAATATCTACGATAGACAGCGACGGAGGGGCATATCTTTCAATGGCGATTGATTCCAATGATAAGTTGCATATTGCTTATGTTGATACTACGCCCTCTAACGATATTCTTAAATATGCAACAAACGCTTCAGGCAATTGGGTTATCACTACCATAGATTCTATAGGTCTCACGTATCCTGGAGTATATACTAATACAGGGATAGCGCTTGATTTAAACAACAAGGTTCATATTAGCTACTACAATGCTGCTGATAAAGACCTCAAATATGCTACCAATGCAGGAGGCGGTTGGGTTACAGCCACTGTTGATTCCACCGGGGATACAGGAATTTATAATTCCATAGCTGTTG
>JACQZD010000161.1:1295-6822 GCA_016207865.1 Nitrospirota bacterium | reverse complement strand
TTTAAGATACTGTTATCGCCGACTATTATTGCACCTGAATTTGTCAGATTCCCTGCTGTTGTGAAATCCCTGTCATTCAGGATGCTGAAACTGCCGTTGTTTGTATTTAGATTCGTAAGGGCATTGTTTGTGCCTGATGTACCGTTGTAGAGGTTTGAACTTGTTCCATCAAGAATAATAGAGGCAGCATTGGTATTGATTGCGCCTGGCAGACGCATTGTACCAGTAACATAATATGTCCCGCCAGTAAGTGTTGTGCCTGAAAGGTTTGTGAGTGTATCGTTAACTGTGAGTGTGCTTCCGCTGTTTGCACGGATTGTGCCGTTGTTTGTAAAACCGCTGGAACTTGGGTTGATTGTCAATGCATTGCTCTGATTGGCTGTGATTGTCCCTTCATTTGTAAGTGCCATCTGGTTATTCCCAAGTAGTCCTGAACCCTGTATGGTGTGACCGGCTGAGTTTGTAAGCCTGTAAGTACTGCTTGAGCCGAAAATGCGGTTATTTGCATAGTTGCTCATTGTCAGCGTGCCAGCCCCAGTAAGCAATACATCACCGCTGTTTAATATCAGGTCTGTGTAGGTAGATGAACCGTTCAGTAAGATAGAGCCGTTGTTGGTGATTGTGCCGGCTGATGCACCGCCTGCAATATATAAGTGAGAATTATTAATGACAGTGAAGCTGTCACTTGTATCAATGGTCAGATTGTCAATGGTTGGACTTGTGTTCAGATAGACAGTGTAGTCAGGCAGATACAAGCCGCCGATAAAGACATTGTATGTATTCGTCCCATTGTTAGGAATAACATTTGGGTTCCAGTTGGTGGCTGTATTCCAGTAATTTGTCCCTCCACCTCCATCCCATACAGCATCCACCTGAGCGGCAGGCACACTGCCTGCAAAACACAGTAATACGACTACGGCAGAAAACAGTCCTGTTAAAAAACTTTTTACCCTATGATTTTTTAAATACTTCATAACATCCCCCCTTTTAAAAAAGGTTAAATTTTTGACAACAATAACCCACCCTCTCACACCGTTAAGAACAAATGGATATCTTTATTCTGAAATCACCTGAATTTTTTAAAGTTCTTTCAGCTAAATTTATCTACATATCTAAACGCTCTTATATCTGTTCTCTCTATATTTTTTAAACTTTCGCCTTATTTTCCCTTTGCCTCCTCAATCAACTGCGCCACCCTTGAGTCAGACGACACAGGCTCTATTAAAACTATGTGTTTTGCATTCAGATACATTATGTCAGGACTATGCCATTCTTTGCCCCTCTTGATAAGAATGCTGTTTACCTGCTTGGTCTCCGGATTTGTCTGACTCTGGACATAATAAACATCTTTTAAAACCGGATATGACGAGCCCGCGCCCTCAAGTTTTCCAAAGAAGGCCTGTCCGTTGTCAAGAAATACAACCTGATACTCCGACTGAAATTTTATTGAGGATGATTTTAAATTATTGCATCCCTGAAAAAATAAAATTGAACATAGAACTGAGATACAGGAAATAAATAATCTGCCTTTCATGCCTTCTGCCCCCCCTGAAATTATTTTATATTGCAAAGAAAATTTACATAACTTTATGAAAAATATTATTCTTTATCTTTAGTTATATCAAAAATCATGCCAGATCTAAAAATAGCAATAAAAAACAAAAGTTCAGTGCTTAAAAAAGTTATACAATATCATAATGTGGATATTTTAAAATATATAATTTTCAGGTGGCTGATGAAGGCAGGGAGATTGTTTATTTGCAGGACACCATGTAAATATTACATAAGTGTTATGGTACAATTATGTAACTGGTACGTAAAAGTAATTGACACTAACAAAAATGCTTTAAACGCTTTGAGGTATCATCCCAAGCCTATACTGCTTAATGTTTCTTCAAGGCTTTTAGTGTCCTCAACATTAAGCACTCTCGCTTCTTTATCAATTCTTCTGATAATGGCGGAAAGGATTTTGCCGGGACCGACTTCAATAAATGTGGTTACTTCATTTTTGAGCATGAGCCTTATGGAATCTTCCCACAGAAGCGGGCTGCTGAGCTGTTTTATCAGAGATGATTTAATCTCTTCAGGGGAATTTAAAAAAGCCGCATCGGCATTATTTACAATAGGCACTTTAGACGGCTGGAACTGAGTATTGTTCAGCAGTTCAGCAAGCCTGTTGGCTGTATCCGCCATAAGTCCGCAGTGAGAAGGCACTGATACCGGAAGCACGACAGCCCTCTTGGCGCCTGCCTCTTTTGACAGCTCTATGGCCTCTTCAACCGCAGGTTTTTCACCTGCAATCACAATCTGTCCCGGGCAGTTGTAGTTTGCAGGAGCAACATAACCAGAACTGACTGACCGGCAAACATTTTCCAACTCGCTTCTTTCAAGCCCGAGTATGGCTGCCATAAGCCCATCGCCTTCAGGCACTGCGTCCTGCATGAACTGCCCTCTTTTTTCAGTAATCTTCACCGCATCTTTAAACGGGAGGACTCCTGAGGCTGTGACAGCAGAATATTCGCCGAGGCTGTGACCAGCCACGCAGAACGGAGTTATGTTTCTTGAAGAAAGGACTTTAAATGCCGCAAAGCTTGCAGTCAAAAGGCACGGCTGGGTCCTGAAGGTCTTGTTAAGCTCTTCCTGAGGGCCGTTAAAGCTCAGCCCTGCAATGTCATATCCGAGCGCGTCAGACGCCTCATTATATATTTGCTTAACTTCTCCGAAATTTTCATAAAGGTTTTTTCCCATTCCGACATACTGCGAGCCCTGTCCCGGAAAAACAAAAGCAATTTTCATATTCCCTCCCATCATAGCCCTTTTGCCTCTTTAATCTTTTTAATCAAAAGCGGGAGTATTTTATACAAGTCGCCGACTATGCCGTAGGTTGCAACGCTGAATATCGGCGCTTCGGGATTTTTGTTGATTGCGATGATAATATCCGAGGACTGCATCCCGACAAGGTGCTGAACCGCCCCTGAAATTCCGCAGGCAAAGTAGATTTTGGGGCAAACGGTCTTGCCTGTCTGCCCGACCTGATGGCTGTATGGAATCCACCCTTCATCAACCGCAGCCCTTGATGCGCCGATGGCGCCGCCCATAACTGCGGCAAGCTCTTCAAGCAGTTTAAATCCCTTTACATCACCGAGCCCCCTCCCGCCTGCCACGATGACATCAGCCTCATGGAGATTTACGGTAAGCTCAGAAACTTCTTTAATTGTATCAAGGACCTTGGTCCTTGAGATAAGATTATCTGCGCTGACATGTATTATTTCACCGGTTCTTCCTGTGTCATATTCTCCCTTTTTCATCACGCGGGGTCTTACAGTTGCCATCTGCGGCCTGTAATCAGGACAGAGGATTGCAGCCATTATGTTGCCGCCGAATGCAGGCCGTATCTGCAGGAGATTCTTTGTCTTTTTGTCTATCTCAAGCGAAGTGCAGTCGGCAGTAAGCCCTGTTTTAAGTTTTGCCGCAACACGCGGGATGAACGACCTGCTGACCGGAGTTGCGCCTGCGAGGACAATTGCCGGCTTATATTCACTGATGAGTTTTGAAAGAAGCCCGGAATAAGTATCATCATTAAAATCGGCGAGAATTGTGTCGGTGCATAAATAAACTTTATCAGCGCCCCATTTTATAAGCTCATCTGCCTCTGAATCTCCGGCGCCGAAAAGCACTGCCGAGAGGTCTGTCTGAAGTTCGGATGAGAGCTTTCGTCCTATCCCGAGCAGTTCGTGAGAAACTGATGCGGTTTTTCCTCCTCTTTGTTCTGCAAATACCCACACGCCTTTAAAATCGGTAAGGGGTAAGGTGTGAGTGGAAGAGGGGGTATCTTCTATCTCAACTATTGCGTTTTCAGGGCAGACCGCAAGGCAGGCCTTGCAGAGCTGGCAGTACTCATTTATAAAAGCTACGCCGCTTGAAATGCTGATGGCGTCATAAGGGCATGAGGCTATACATGTTTCACACCCGCTGCATTTATCGGGCTTTACGATTATATACACTTTAAACCCCTTAACTCTTCAATCAAGACGCTTACCTGTTCTTCCGGCGCGCCGTCAATCATCATTCTGCCTGATTTGGATTGCGGTGCGAAAATATTCTTAACCTTTGTGGGAGAACCGTTGAGTCCAAGACTGTTTTCATCTGCTTCTATTTCTGAAGGCCCCATTTTTGTTATTACTGTCTTTTTTGCCGCCATCTTGCCTTTAAGTGACGGGAGCCGCGGGACATTCAGTTCCTTAACAACGGTAAGTAAAACTGGCAAAGAAGATTCCACGATGTCATACCCGTCGTCCATAAGCCGCTGGACTCTGATATAACCTTCTTTTACTTCTTCAATCTTTCTCACATAGGCAATGTGCGGGATATTCAGAAATTCGGCGGTTTCAGGTCCGACCTGCGCCGTATCGCCGTCAATCGCCTGCTTGCCGCAGAATATGATGTCAGCGCCGATTTTTTTAATCGCTGCCGCAAGGGTGTATGCGGTGGCCCAAGTGTCAGAGCCGGCAAAGGCCCTGTCTGAAAGAAGCACTGCCTCATCTGCGCCCATTGATACTGCTTCCCTGAGCGCATTTTCCGCCTGAGGCGGTCCCATGGTCAGGACAGTCACTTTCCCTCCCATAGTCTCTTTTATCAGGACTCCTGCCTCAAGGGCGTGAAGGTCAAATGGATTGATTATGCTCGGAACGCCTTCCCTGACTAATGTGTTTGTCTCAGGATTAATTCTGACCTCTGCTGTATCAGGCACCTGCTTTATGCAGACAATAATTTTCACTTTTATGTATCCTCCGGCGGTTCTTAAAAAGAATTTAAAATGCAGAATGCAATATTATACGATTTTGAAAATGAAAAATGCAGTTATTTTTTCAGCCTGTGGATTTCATCGCTTAACTTATTTATTTGGTCTTTCAGTTCTTTCATTTTAAGCTCCCTGCCTACGGCAATCTCATAGAATTTTTCAAGTTCTTCAACTCTTTTCTTAAGTTCTTCTTCCACCAGCTTGCGGTCTGTAATATTGCGGACATATTCAATTACGCCTTTAAGCTCCTTTGTTTCCATATCTACCAGAGGGAAACTATATAGGTCCAGCCACCCGACACCCTCGCCTCTGGGCCCTCTTTTTGGAACTACATTGTAAGCTACCTTGCAGTTCTCAATGGTCCGGCTTGTAGGGCAGACTTCACAGCGTTCTTTGCGGCTGTGATATGCATCGTAGCATTTTTTACCTATGAGAGGCATGGCATATGAATACCAGCGCTCTATCGCATGATTTACACGGATGATAGTCATATCTTTATCAAGGATGCTTATACCGTCTTGTATGCTGTCAAAGATGTCATTGAGGAACTTTTCGTTCTTTTTTATTTCCTCGTCTTTCAGCTTATGCGCGGTGACATCCCTCACTATTTCAATGCCGGCAACGATTTTGCCTGAAGCGCTGCGCAATGGCGAGGCAGTAATTTCAAAATATCTGCGCCCTGTATTTATTTGAACGGTTCTTACTGCGGTATGAACAGTTCCATCC
>JACQZD010000161.1:0-1285 GCA_016207865.1 Nitrospirota bacterium | reverse complement strand
TAGCGGACACCCTTCACATGTTTCGCTGTTATTCGCAAAGGACTTGTAGCAGTACTCGCCGATGTGGTCGCCCATAAAGTTTTTATGGCTTTTGTTCTGGTAGAGCACTCTAAAATCAGTGCCCTGAATGCTGACGCCGTCTCCGATGGCGTCAAGTATTCCATGGGTCTCAAGGTTATTCAGGATATGGCTGATACTGCCTGTTTTTTGTTCCATATATTTATAATATTTAATAGTGAAATGCCTTATAAGTCAAGTTTTTTGTTCTTGAATACCAAAGAACCGTCGGCTATAATTATCAATAAGGAGGGCATATGTCAGAGAAAAAACATTTTACAACAGATGAGGCAAAGAAAATCGGCAGTGCGCTCGGCATTGACTGGAGCAAGTTTGATGTGGAGCAGTTCAGGATGGGGATGGATGTTGAGCTTGAACACGGGAGACAGGACCCTGCCACCAACGTGACCAATGACGACGCGGTGACAACGGGCAAAATAGCGCTTGCGCACTTAAACGAGTTTCCGGATTATTACACAAGGCTTGAGAAGATGGAGGAAGAGGCGGAGCGGTTCCACGGCAAGGGCTGAGGGTTCCCGGCATTTTTTAAAAATCAATCCAACCCGATTGCCTTGCGAAAACTCTTCCAGCCTTTCTTGAAAAAGTTTCCTGTCCTGTGGAGGGCGTCTTTTGCGCCGTCACGAATCTTATGCCAGATATTTTTAGTGTCTTTTTTAGCCTCTTGGGCTTTTTGTTTTGTTTCTTTTTTTACTTCTTTTAAGTCTTCTTTAACCTTTCCCTTTACCTCTTTTAGATCTTTTTTTATTATTGTCTTTATATTCTTTGCGGTCTTTTTGGCCATGCCTGCTGTTTCCTTGAGATTTTTTTTGATATGCTCTTTTTTGGTCTCAGCAGGTTTCTCCTCCTGTGCGAATACAGGAGAGAGCAAGGCGCAGATAATTAGGGGAAACAGGATAGTTTTATATAGTTTCATTTTTACAGCCGCTCCTTCACCAGATTATCCACCACAGACGGGTCGGCAAGGGTAGAGGTATTGCCGAATTATGGGGTCAGGTCTTGAAATATCAGTTTTCAACCTCCGCCTCTTTAATTGCCTTACTAACAGTAGTATAATGAACCTTTAAATAATCCGCAATCTCCTTTGAGGTTATATTTCAACGGGCTGTTGCCCAAACTGAAATTACGCCGAAATTTATTAGTTAATAGCAGCATAATATTTATTGGCGCTTCTTTTTTTCTCAAATATTGTACCAATGCAGCAATTTAA
>JACQZD010000160.1 GCA_016207865.1 Nitrospirota bacterium | reverse complement strand
TGTCTATAAATTAGTTCAGGCTCTAACTCCAGAGTTTGGAGTTATGAGTTATGAGTCCCGCAACACAACTCTGAACTCTAAACTCTTAACTCTTAACTCTTATCTTGACCTCGTTGCAATTGGAACTATTGCTGATTCAGTCCCTCTGACAGGGGAAAACAGGGTTCTGGCGGCTTCCGGGCTTAACGAACTTAACAGCAGAAACTGCCGGACGGGAATACACGCCTTAATGGAAGCCGCAGGCATTAACAACGGCATAGAACTTAAGTCCAGAACACTTTCCTACACAATAATCCCGCGGATTAACGCCGCCGGAAGGCTCGGCGATGCAAGTGAAGTCGTAGAACTTTTCCTGACAACGGATGCGGCAAAGGCAAAGGGCATAGCGGCCTTCCTTGGAACCAGAAACAAGGACCGGCAGAGGGTTGAAGAGGAAGTCTATAAATCAGCGGTCAGCATGATAGACGCAGGGAATCCCGGCAGTGCGATAGTGCTTTATTCGCCGGCCTGGCATCAGGGAGTACTGGGCATTGTCGCATCACGGCTCGTTGAAGAGTTTTACAGACCCGCGTTTGTTTTCTCTGTTGACGGCGCTGCTGCAAAAGGCTCGGCCAGGAGCATCCCGCCTTTTCATATTTATAAAGGCCTTGCCGAATGCGCAGGACTGCTCCTGGCCTTTGGAGGACACAGTCAGGCGGCAGGGGTCAAGATTCTTACGGAAAATCTGCCGGCCTTCACAAAACAGATAAATTCCATTGTTGAAAGAGACCTTAATGATGATGCGCTGACGCCGGTCCTTGAGATAGATGCAGCGATAGACCTCTTTGAGGTAACCTTTAATCTTGTCCGGGAACTCGGCATGCTTGAGCCCTTCGGCTCTTCAAACGAGGCGCCGCTTCTCGGGGTAAAGGGCATTGAGGCCGTGGACCCGAGGGTAGTCGGCAACAGCCATTTGAAGATGCGTTTAAAGCAAAAAAGCCTGAGTATGGATACAATAGGTTTTAATATGTCTGAATTGCTGGAGAAAATTGAAGGTTCTTATACCCTTGACGCCGCTTTTGTGCCATGCATTAATGAATGGAACGGCAGCAGGATTCTTCAGCTTAACCTTAAGGCCGTCAGGCCCAGCACATGATTGAGAAAGAATCGCCCATAAAAGGGATTATAAAATCATTAGGCCTTGTCTTTGGCGACATCGGGACCAGCCCCATATACACCATTACCGTTATTTTTCTGCTTACAAAACCTACTGAAGCAAATATAATCGGCGTGCTTTCGCTAATTGTCTGGACCCTGATGATACTTGTAACAATTGAATATGCGTGGCTTGCCATGAGCCTCGGCAAAAAAGGCGAAGGCGGGACCATCGTTTTAAAGGAAATACTGGTTCCGTTCCTTAAATCAGGCAGACAGCTGAGCATTGTCACCCTGCTCTCTTTCATCGGCGTATCCCTTCTTATCGGCGACGGCGTAATCACCCCGTCCATAAGCATACTCAGCGCAGTTGAAGGCTTGCTCCTGATACCGGGATTTGAAACCACACCCCAGCAGTCCCTTGTGATTATTGCGGCAGGAATTGCAATAGTTTTATTTGCTTTTCAAAAAAAAGGAACTGAAAAAGTTGCGCGCGCATTCGGACCCTTAATGGTGGTGTGGTTTGCGACGCTCGCAGTATCAGGACTGGCATCAATAATCCATGCCCCTTCAGTAACTAAGGCTGTCAATCCGTATTATGCATTTAAGTTCCTCCATGAAAACGGCATGGCGGGCTTTTTTGTGCTTTCGGAGGTCATTCTCTGCGCGACAGGCGGCGAGGCGCTCTATGCCGACATGGGACATCTGGGCCGACAGCCTATTATCAGGGCGTGGTACTTTGTATTTGCCGCCCTTCTGCTTAATTACCTCGGACAAGGCGCATTTCTCATTGAGCATCCAGAAACTAAGAATGTGCTTTTTGGAATGATCTTTCATCAGGCGCGCGGTCTTTACATCCCGTTTCTTATCCTCAGCATCACCGCAACCATAATTGCATCTCAGGCCATGATAAGCGGAATGTTTTCCATAGTCTATCAGGGAATTGCAACGCGCATTATGCCGATGTTTAAAGTTGACTACACATCCGCCGAACTCAGAACACAAATATACATCGGCACTGTCAACTGGTTCCTCCTATTATCCGTCTTATTTATTATGAGCGAATTCAAAGAGTCCAGCCGCCTTGCGGCAGCCTACGGCCTGGCAGTCACCGGGACCATGACCCTGACCGGCATAATGATGACCTGGATATTTTTTCAGAAAAAAAATCTGGGGCTTACAGCCGTTTCCGTCTTCGTTACAATCGTGGACCTGGCCTATTTGATTGCTAATTTCTATAAAATACCGCACGGCGGCTACTGGTCTCTTATAATCGGATTGGTTCCATTTTTAACCATAATGCTTTATACGCGCGGGCAGAAAAGGCTTTACAAAATGATGAAGTTCATGCCGATTGATGAATTCCTGCTTAAATTCAACAGGGTATATGCCTCAACGGAAAAAATTAAAGGCACCTCGCTGTTTTTAATAAGGGATGTAAAGCAGATACCATTTTACATCACGCAGACAATGTTTTATCACGGCATTGTATATGAAAACAATATCTTTGTCTCAATAATCAAGAGAGACGATCCCTTCGGCATCACCGGGTACTTTAAAGAAGACCTTACAAAAAACCTCAGGGTGTTTGATATACAGTTTGGATATCTTGAGGTGGTTGACGTGGAAGAGATTTTAAGAGAGGCCGGCATTGAGGAAAAAACCATTTTCTACGGCATTGAGGACATTGTGACAAAAAGCCCCCTTTGGAAGATTTTTTCAATATTCAAAAGACTGACCCCTCCGTTTGTACAGTTCTACAAATTCCCCGCGCACAAACTCCACGGCGTCATCACAAGAATTGAGATGTGAGTTGGACATAGGACACTTCTTGGGGGAGGTTCTGCGGTAAAATAAACCTGATTTTATTTGACACATTTAACCGTAATATGGCATAACATGCGAAAAAACAAAGCAATCTGTCTTTGAAGATATAACTATTAAAAGAGGCTATACACAATGACTGACCCGCATGAACTTCTTCAGCTCATCCCGCCTCACGGCGGCTATCGTGAATTACAATCCTATAAAATGTCGGAGATTGTTTCTGATGCTACGATAGTATTCTGTGACCGGTTTATTGATCGCCGCTCCCGCACTCATGACCAGATGGTGCAGGCGGCCCGAAGCGGCAAACAGAACATTGCCGAAGGCAGTATGGCATCAGGCACTTCTAAAAAGACTGAGCTAAAGCTAATCGGAGTGGCGAGGGCGAGCCTTGAAGAGTTGCTGCTTATATAGAGGCTTTGCCTCCTGAAACTGCTGTGAACACTATGATCTGCCTGATGCACCAGACAAACTATCTGCTGGATCAGCAGTTGAGGGCGTTGGAAAAGGAGTTCTTGAAAGAGGGCGGGTTTACTGAGAGGCTCTATAATGCGCGATCACAGATGCGCAATGGGAGATAGAATAGATGAATGAGGAGAGCTTAAGGGGACAGCCGAGCTTGTCGAGTCATTTTGCGAAGTGCTCACAGAAAACGCTAATGCAAGAGCTTACTGGCGAAAATTTAAAAAACGGCTCAACGAAGAAGAAAGCGAGGTCGTGACATATTGTCACGGGTTGCAATTAACTGCCCCGGATGATTAACTAACATGAAGCGACCATACAGAACAGAGGGTTACCTATGAAAAAGAAAAAAGGACTAATTCCGACTACCGGCGAACTTATTTTATATCAGACTGAGGACGGCAAAACTCGTATTGAAGTAAAATTGCAGGATGAAACTGTCTGGCTAAGCCAAAAGCTTATGGCTGAGTTGTTCCAGACAACAGTTCCCAATATCAATATGCACATAAACAACATCTTTGACGAAGGAGAACTGGAAGCGGAGTCAGTTATTAAGGATTTCTTAATAACTGCT
>JACQZD010000167.1:9749-13669 GCA_016207865.1 Nitrospirota bacterium | reverse complement strand
ATCCACTTTTTGCAGTGTAGATTGCGAGATGATATTTCTTTGCCAGCTCTTTGCCGGGTTTTTCCTTAAACTCCGCGGCGATATAAACGCCGTCCTGGATTTTCTTTCCGCATTTTATGTAGCCGTAACCGGTTTCAGGCTTGTCCGGCTTTAATCCGATGGTAACTAAATAGCCTTTGGATGCCGCCTCCGAGGCAGACAGTAATGCACTGCAAAATTTGCCGCTGTCTTTTACCACATGATCTGACGGCAGGACTGCCATTATCCCGTCAGGATTTAATTTTTTAAGATAAACGGCTGCAAGACCTATGGCAGGCGCGGTGTTTTTAGCCTCAGGTTCAATGATAAAGCGGTTATCCCAAGGCTTCCCGGTTGAGGCCAGAAGCTGAAGGTTTATTGACTCCATCTGCTTCTGGTTAGTAACAATAAATGTCTGCTCTAAAGGAATGACAGCGCTTATCCTTGAAACAGTTGACTGTATTAAAGGTTCCCTACCCCCTATGCTTAAAAGCTGCTTTGGAGTATCTTCCCTGCTTAGAGGCCAGAATCTTGTTCCTGAACCGCCTGCGATAATAACTGCATAGAGATTGCCGGCATTGTTTTTGCTCCGGCGGTGGGCTTTAAATGATTTTTTCTTATGTTTTATATTAACCGGCATAATATTTATACCAGGCATCGTCCGTCAAAATTTTCACCTTTAATGCCGAGTAAAGAAATTATTGTGGGTCCTATATCCAGGATATTTATATCCCTTTCTCTTACATCACGATTGATGAAAAATACCGCATCATCCCGCGTATGCCCGCCTGTAAGCTGGCTCCTGCCTGCTGTCTCAGTCTTGTTGACAGCGCCTTTCAAATCGTATCCGTGCACGGGCAATGCTACAAGGTCAGGCGCATCATTATAAAGATTCCCGCTGTAAAGTTCCTCTTTCATAAAAACTGTTTTTATAATTTTTTCTCCGTCTATTTCAAGCGACAATAACTCTTCTTTCAGTTTCCGCCTCAAGCCTTCATATTCACCGGCATCAACACAACCGCGCGAGTATTTTTCTTTCAGGTGTATATAAAACCTTGAAGGGTCCAGCACAAAGACTCTGCTGTCTTCGCTTATCTCCTCAAATGAGCCGGGCGGCTCTTTTTTGAATTTGAGATAACCTTTTTCCCTGAGCCATGAATTTAGATAAATCTCTTTTTTAATTGCTGTTGAGCCGTGGTCGGAGACTATTATGAAAGGGATTTCCTGCCCTGCCCTTTTGTAAAATTCACCGATAAGCGCATCTAGCTTTTTATAGAAATTTATGAAAAATTCATGCTCGGAATGCGACTTGTCTTCAAGGGCGCGCCAGAGATAATGATGCAGGCGGTCCGTCTCCGTAATTACACCAATGAATAAATCCCACTCCTCATGGTCCAGAAAGTGCAAAATGGCATTCTTCCTGATGTCAAAGGCCTGGTCTATATCAGCGCTCAGCGCAGACAGGGATTCCTTTGCCTTCTGCGTATCAACGTCCATCCTGTAATCAATGCTCTTTAAATATTCATAAGCGCTCTCAGGGTAAGTCGCCTTCTTGAGGTCCAGCGCTACAAAGCCTGCCGTGAGGATTCCATTTAATTTTTTTGCAGGATATGTTGACGGAAGGTTAAGCACAATGCTTTTTTTGTCATGCCTGCCGGCCATGTCCCACAGCGTGCCGCTTTTTATGTCCGAGGAGTTGGGGAAGCGCCACTTGTAGCTGTCCTTTTGCACTTCCATAAAACCGTATATGCCGTGCTTCCCGGGATTAACGCCTGTCATGAATGTGCTCCATGACGTGGAGGACACTTCAGGTATTGAGGCATTCATATCTGTAAGCGTTCCTTTTTTTGCTATTGCAGAGAGATTAGGCATAAGGCCTTCATTCATAAAGCGCACAAGAAGGCTGTAAGGAACGCCGTCAATGCCTAAGACAATTACTTTTTTACTGCTGTCATTAGAGGATAATTTTTTTTTTAAGAACCCGAGCATTACATATATCCTAAGTCCCTGAGTTTCCCCATAATCTCTTCTTTACCCTGTCCCCGTCCGGCGCGCTCGGTAGTATTTTCCAGATCCTGCTCCCACGCAGGAATATCAGACATCTTGACTGTGCTTCCCTTTGCGCCCAGCGAACGGTATCCTTGATAGTATAAAACGCAGAACGGGATTTTATATTGGTGGATGGTATTCCAAATGTCGCGCTCTTTAAAATGCAGAATCGGCTGAATCCTTGTATGCGGCGGATTGCCCCTCGGGCTGAAATATCCCTCAGCAACCCTCGCGGTCTGCTCGTCCCATCTGATTGCAGTTGCCAAAGCCTGAACGCCGTGATTCTCCAAAAACATATTCATGGCAACGGTCTTCATCAGGTGATTGCCGACATATGACTCGGGTTCAAACGGGAACTCAGCCTCTTCAAAACCGAGTTTGACAATCTCAGCCCTATTGCGCTCATTAAGGCTGCTCACCTTAATCATATCTCCGACATTTTTTGCCTTATCGCTTACATCAGTATTCTTTGCAATTACAACATTAAGGTTCCACTCTTTCTTAAGTTTATTTACAACATCCCAGATTTCTTCAAAGACATAGCCCTCATCAATGAACATGCATTTGGGCATCGGGACTGAAAGCTCTTTGCAGGCATCCCTGAACAGCCACGTCATGGTTGTGCTGTCCTTGCCGCCGGTCCATGCAACAGCAATTTTTTCCGAGCCGAATTTCTCTATGGCCTCCTTGATAACTCTTTTTGACTGGGCAATTTTCTCTTCAATGCTGAGTCCCATTATTCTTTCTTTTTCATCAGGTGTCATTTGTCCTCCTGTGACGGTTTTATTTTATCTTAACATATTTTTTTATCGTTTCAAACCGCTGTCTTGTTTCCGGATTTTCAGATGATTTCTCAATAAATTCCATAAAAAATGCAATGAATACTGAAATCACAAAGCCTGAAATTCCCGCAACCATAACCATCTGAGTTCTTTTAGGCTTAAATCTTCTTTCAGGGGGAATTGCCTTATCAATCACTTGTATTATTGCCGAATCCCTTGCCTCATCAAGCTTTGCCGCCTCAAATTGCTGTGTTAAAAGCCCATAAAGTGTTTCGTTAAATTTAAAGTCCCTTATCTTTCTGGTATATTCAGTCCCTATTTCAGGCATCCTGCCTGCAGGCATAAATGTATCGTGTTTACCACCGCCCCTTGCCTCAAGCTTGCCTAATTCCGCCTTAAGACCTTTTAATGCCTCTTCTGTTTTTTGAAGGTCCGGATTGCTGGCGGTTGAATAGGTCCTCATTACCTTAAGCTCTACTTCCTTTGCGGCAATCTGCGCCCTTAACTGCGCCATGCCTTCTATCACTGCCTTTGCCTGTTCGTCCATTTTTACGGCGCCGGTCCTCTCCTGAAATCCCCTTAAAGATTCTTCTGATTTTATAAGCGCCTCTTTTGCATCCTTAAGCTGCTCTTCAAAAAACAATCTCCTCCCTGCCGCCTCTGTAACAGCAAGGCCTTGAGAAACATTTTTCAATTCCTCAACAAAGGCATTTGCCAGGTCAGCAGCTTTCTGGGGATTTTTGTCTTCAACTCCAATTGTTATTATGCCGCTTTTCTTGTCATCTTTAGCGCTTAACATCTCTTTAACAAGCATGCTTCTAACATCCTCACGGCTTTTAGTTTTGTAAGAATTTGTTAAATCAAATCTATCAATAACCCTGTCAAGAACAGCCCTGGACTTCAGCATTTCAGTGTAAAGGTCATTAGGCGTCTTTACGCCGAGGGCGCCTCCCGCAAAAACTCCGGCGCCGCCAAGCTGGTTTATAAACTGAGATGCCATGCTTGAACTGCCCTGCTGGGGCGTGAGTATCTTGGTCTCTGCCATGTATTTTGACGGCAGGATAAGGCTTA
>JACQZD010000167.1:0-9686 GCA_016207865.1 Nitrospirota bacterium | reverse complement strand
TTATGCTTCCTCTGTGTTCTCTGTGGTAAATCTGCTTTACTTCCTTGTCCAGAAACTCTCAACCAGCCCGACCCTCCATCTGCCGTCCTGTTTAAACATCATTAGTTCAGCATCTCCCTGAACATGCAAAATTATTACAGCTTTATCATCCTTTATTTCGCCCATTTTCCATACAGCCTTTTTTAATGCAAGGTCCGGGTCAAAGTTTTCAACATAAGTATTCCAGTAATATAAAAACCTTTCCCCGCCGCGGTTGAAATCCTTTATAAGGTCATCTTTATTAATTTTCCCCTTTAAGATGCCGTATTCCTCATCCATAATGGTCTTACGCGATTTTTCTGATAATAACCCCCACGCCGCCTTGAAATCCCGCTCCTTCAATGAAATAAAGAAACTTTCTGCCGAACTAATGATTAAGGCTTCTGTTTCATTATTATCTGCATATGCAAGTAAAGAATCAGATACTCCGAAGCTTAGTAAGAAGACAGGCATCAGCAGTAAAATAGCATAAGAAAAAACTTTGTTCCCTTTGCAAACCGGCAGTGATTTTTTAAATGTTCCCAATTCTACAATAAAAAGGGGTTGTAAAAATACAACCCCTTTTTATCTATATCCTTTCTGATGATGCTTTTTTTAATGATGTGATGTTGTTGTGCTTGTACTGCTGCCACCACCTGTTGCAGCAACCACCCCTACTACACCTGCGGCTACAACCACGGTGCCTGCAACTATGGTCCCTGTTGATACAGCTGTTGTTGTTGCAACTGCCGCTGTTGTGGCTGTTGTGGCGCCGCCGGCTCCTCCAGCAGCCGCAGGAGCTGCTGCTTCAGCCGCTGCTGTTGCCTTAGTCACAATGCCGGGAAGTAATGCCATATTAACGGCAAATAAACAAAACACCACTGCAACAAGCTTCCAATTTAATATTTTTCTTTTGTTTTCTCCTCCCGTTTAATTATTAATAATTCTGTATAAATATTAATACATCTTTTCTTTATCTTTGTCAAGAAAAATCTTTACGTTTCTGCCTATGAAATCAAACAGCGTATTATAATGGTCTATATCCTGCGCCACATCCCTGGTCCATGGCGACAAGGCATAGTAATAAGCCGTTTTGGAATCTGTGCCCTTAAATAATCTTAAAGGAATAGACACTGCTATCCCTTTATCATGATACCCCGGGTTATAGCCGTCATTAAAGCCGGATGTATCTGTAATGCTATACCATACGGAAAGTGTAACTCCGTTAATAAACTTTGAAATTGTTATCTTAGTACCCTTATCTCCGGCTAAAAATCTTCCTGTTTTAAGGTCAATAAAAATGTCATATTCCGGGATATTCAGCCTTGTGTTTATAAATGCAGTGCTGTAAATATCTTTTACATCGTTGTCTTTAAGTTGAACGGGGTTGTTTGGTTCTCTCTTTTTCACTGCACTGCCGCTCAATCCGAGCATAAACCTGCCGTCAAAAAAAGGCTTGCCGATTTCAGCGTCAAACCCTGCATACTGCACCTCTAAAAGACCGGCGGCAAACCTTCCGTATAATTCATTTTCTGTTTTATATGTCTGGTCATACATCAGCCTGCCTAATGCTGCGCTTTCTTTTTTATAGAGAACGATGTCGCTCCTTACGGCATTTGAAAGCGGCTCGTTTGCCGACGAAACATTATTCAGCGGATAGCCCTCAAGCCCGGCAACAAAAGATGCCCCTTCCCACGGGTGATAACTCATCCATCCCGAGGCCCCTAATCTGTATTTTAAAAAACCCGAAGGGTCGTTTAAAAATGTCTGCAATGACGGTTTAATGCCATAGCTGAGTAATTGCGTGTGCATCAGCCGGATATCAGGCTTATGTGCAGCATCTGTTTTTAAAACTGACAACTGATAAAATTCATTTAAGGACATCTTCTCTTCATACATGTCTGTTAAATCTGATTTGAGGGTTGTAAACTCCAGCATCGGCACGCCGTTTTCCTTTAAGACAATATTAATGTTCCGTATATGCGGAGGGGCCATATCAGCAACTATCCTGAAAATTACGCCCATGGCCCTTGTATTAAAATAAAACTTGTCATTCTGAACCTCAATCCAAAGCTCATCGCCTTCAATCAGGACGCCTATATCGCTGAATCCTGAATTATATAAGGCCGTTATTATCCTTTCTGTCAGAGGATTCAGCTTATCCGCAGGCTTTTCCCTGTACGGCTTGTCGTATATGGGAATAAGCGGTTTCCCAAGTTCAAAGGGCATTGAAAAATTTACTCCAATCTCATCACCCCTTTGGCAGCTTAAATCAATCTCAGCCCACTTCACCGGCTTCCACCTGAATCCGAAATTATAATTTAATTGAACCTCCTCCTGAAAATACTTTGACTGCGCAGGGTCGTTTGTCTGCTTATGATACCTAATCGGACTATATTCAAACATTAATGCATATTTCTCAGAAGGCGTAAACTGAAGGCCATAGAAAGGCTGGGAATCATCAAGCCACTTACCCGGACTGCTTATCATCTCTATCTTTATTCCTTCTCCCTGAGAAGGGAGGGGGGTTTTGCCGAATCTCCCGTTTCCAAATCCAATGGTAAAATCAAAAGGATATATCTGTTTGCTTACCGCAAAATATTGTGAGGAATAAATCCTTGTGCCGTGAGGGTCCATGATTCCTAAGGCAACTGCAGGCATGTATTTGCCTTCAGGGATAAGCTGATATTTAAAATCTATTGACTTGTCTTTGTAATTGCCATAATTTTGCCAGCCCGGATTTGTTATTTCAGTTCCGAGTATCTCTGTTATCCTGCCGTCAATTTCCAGCCCTTTAATAGGGCTTAAGGCTCCATAGTAAATCCTGTACGGCTCTGTCTGGCTTACGCCTATCCTGTAAGTGTCTTCCTTGAGTACCCTTGCAGTCGGAATTTCCATAAGCCCTGTGCCGCCCCAGTTTGAAGGGTATGTAAACGGCTCGTCAGAGGCAAAGGCTTGACAAATGAAAACACAAATAAAAAAAATTACAGTTAACGCATATTTCATTACAAAAGCTGGTACACAACACCTGTAGTAACTGCTATCTGGAAAAGTATCTGCGTGATATCTTTAATCTCTCTCAGCCATGCAATGCGGTCTAATTTTTCAGGAACTACGATGGTGTCTCCGGGTTCAACCGGCTTTACATCACTGCCAAAGCCTGCCGCTTCCCAGCGTGAGCTGAACGGGTTCCAGTTAATAAGCCTCTTTGAAGCCTTTCTTGCACTGCCGTCAACTTTCAGGATATATACATTATCCGTATCGGCATGTCTTGAATAACTGCCTGACATTTCAATATAGTCTTTATAATCCATTTTATCGGAATAAACAAGACTGCTCTGCGCCATTACTGCGCCCGTAACATTTACAACATTGTTTCTGGCAGGGATAAACAGGCTGTCATTATTTTCAATCTCAACATCAGAAGCAGTGCCTTTTAACAGCCTCAGATGCGCAAGCCTTAACGTCATCCTTCCGGTTGCTTTAATTTTTTTCAATGACTCAATAAACTTCTGCTTGCTCTCCTGCTCAACTTTTTTTGCCTGTATCTCTTCTGTAGATAATGCTGCAGATACCTGAACAGAGCCTTCAGCAAGCAGCTCCCGTTCAAGCCTCAGGATCATTTCCTCAAGGCTTTTCTGCTGCATATCTCTGACCCTTTCCCTTATAAACACCGCTCCCCTCAAATGCGCCTTGTCCGTGTATCCGCCTGCCCTTTCAATTAGTGATGACAATTTCTCGCCTTTTTGAATGGTATAGCTTCCTGGAAACTTTACTTCACCTGAAATCCTTGCAATCCTGTAAAGCTGCCACTCAGGAACAGTGCGCACAAAGAGATAATCATCTTCCTTAAGCGGTATGTTGCCTTCCGGGTCCCCTGCAAGAGCCTTTCCAATATCCACCATTAGTTTCTCAGTCTTAGGCCCGTTGTCAGTAACATAAACCCTTGTTAATTCCGCCTCCTTGTTAAATGCATAATATTTAAGCCCGCCTGCAAGTGAAAGCAAATCTTTTAAACTCATCCCTGTCCTGAATCCGTATTCTCCCTCTCTCTGCACTGCGCCTGAAACCCTCACCAGCCTTCTGTCCTGAACAACCTGGAATATTTTGACCACATCGCCTGCCTGAATGCTCATATCTTTGGCCCCGGCAATGTCGGATTCAAATACGGTCTGACGGGTATTATCAATAATCCGCTCTATCTGAACCCTGCCTTTAAAGGCAACTGTGCTCAAGCCGCCTGCCATCTCAATCAGCCGGGAAACTGTTTTTTCTTCCTTAATCTCATAAATTGCCGGATTGTTTACACTGCCTGCTACCGCTACAAGCGGACCTGCGGACTCTATAAATATCACATCCTCGGGCATGAGTCTTATGTCTTTTGTTTTATCTCCTTTAAGCAGAAAATCATACATATCAAAAATGACAGTGGTTTTACCGTTTCTTTTTAATTGTATGTTTCTCATAGTGCCTGTCTTGCTTGGTCCCCCGGCTTCAAATAAGGCATTAATCAGCGTAGACAGGGCAGAAACCGTGTAGGCCCCGGGTTTCTCCGCATTGCCTACCACATAAACCATGATAGTCCTCAATGCTCCCATGCTTACATTCATTTCAAAGCCCGTATAATATTTTGAAAATTCCTTATTCAAAAGTTCCTTTAACTCCTTAAATGTAAGTCCTGTTACCCCGAGTATGCCGACCTTCGGCAGGCTAATATGGCCGTCCCTGTCAACAACAACACTCCACAGTCCCTCAACCTTTCCCCAGATTGCAACCTTAATCTCATCGCCAGGGCCCATTACATAATCAGGGCCTACAGGCACTTTTTCTACAGGGGCAAAGGTTGACGGCGGGTTTCTAAAAAGGTCATAACCAAACTGTTTGATATCAGTGGATACGGTTAACGCACTTCGTATGCCCACCAGCTTAAACGCATTAGTTACTGCCTCAGGGGTCCCAATTACATATCCTACTGTAACATTTGCAGTCTCTGGCGTTTCTGTTTTTTCAAGACGTTTAACAACTTTTACCGGAACTGAAATACTGCCTGCAGGGGGATGCGAAATATAGGAAAACGTGATACCCTCCAGCTTCTGCAAAATTTCAAACTGAGTGTCGGTAATTTCTATTTTCTCGGAAATATGCTGTTCAAACTCCGATGTTTTTTCTAAAGAAGGCAAGGGGACAGGTTGTGTTTGAGACGGCGGGACTGCCTGCGGCTGCACCTGAAGTATCGGCTGTTGAATAAATAATTCTCTCTCTGACTGCTGTCCTTGAGGATAAACCGGAGTTGCCTGTATCTGCTGGGCAAAGGCCTTACCAGTAAAAATCAATATGAGGGATATGACAAGAAACAGTCTCACCTTCATCATATGAACACCTCTTTCAAATTGAAGTTTTGTTAAAAAAACCCGTCCGCAATTCACAATAGCATACAGAATAGCCCTGTAATTTTTCAATACGGGGAAAAATTCGTTTGACAAAGTATTTTTTGAATCTGTATAGTTACCGTAATTAAATCCTACGGCTCACTAATCCCCGCTTTAGAAAAGGGGGGGTGAAATCGTCAAATATATAATAAACAAGCAATTTTAAGGTTGAAGAAAATTGATCACAGCCCCAAAGTACTTTAAATGCCTGACAGCAATCATCACTTTATTGATTAGCTGTGTTATGGCAAACGCTGAACTGCCCTATCGCTGCGCATGGTATTCATCAGGAGGAGATACCTGCGTTCAAAGCGAAATAGTCAAAGGTCCGGAGGTTTGGGCCTGCATTTACAATAACGGCGTGCCGGTGTACTGCCGTTACTGCAATTCAACCATAAGCGCTTATGACTGGAACGGAAGGATGTATGAAAACGGGACTCTGAGGGAAGTCAATTTCTGGACCACATGCATGTATGACCTTTATTACTATTGTACGTCTACCGGCAATATTGTCCATCAATTAGTCGGAGGAGCCATTCCTCCGATTAGCCCCGACCTTTGCCCTGCATGTGAAACCATAAACAATGATCAGGATAGTTTTAGCTCGTGTTTTGACTGTAATGACAGTGATGCATTAATCAACCCTTTTGCCCCTGAACTTTGCGACGGGAAAGACAATAACTGCGACGGGATAATTGATGATACATGCCTTGGAGAGGATGATCAATGCAACGAACTGCCGAACAGCACAATAACCGGCTCTTCCGCGAACTTTGCATCAGGAAATCTGTATCACAGTCAAACCATCCTTCATACTCCAAGCTCCGGGCTTCCCGCTCTTTTCATTATCTCCTACAACAGCCTTGATGTAACTTCCGGCTCTTTTGGCAGAGGCTGGACGCATAACTACAATACACAGATTATTGATAACGGTAATACACTGGCATTCATTGAACCGGACGGGAAAAGGGTTTATTACAGAAATAACGGAGGGGGGAATACTTACTACCCTGACTCCTCATCAGGAAGGCATTCTGTAATCACAAGAAATACTAATGGAAGCTATCTGCTGACAGAAAAAACAGGGATACAATACAGCGTTGACTACACCGGCAGGCTTACAAGTATAACAGACAGAAACAACAATACGCTGAGCCTTTCGTACATAGGCTATGATTTAATGTCAATAACCGACTCCGCCGGCAGGATAACGATATTCACTTATGACTCAAGCCATAGGGTAACATCAATCACTGACAGCGCAGGCAGGAGGACTGCCTTTACTTACACATCAGATTTTCTTACCGCTGTCACAGACCCATTGGGCGGCACATGGACTTATACTTATAATGCAGACGGCAGGATGCACACAAAGACAGATCACCTCGGGCATATCACTTCTTACGCTTATGATGCAACCGGGAAAATCATTTCATCCCTTGACGCAGAGGGCAATATGAAAACAATTACTTATGACCAGACAAACCAGGCGGCTTATGTAACAGAGAAAAATGGAACCAACTGGACATATGTTTATGACAACAGCCTTAATGTTCCCCTGCAAACAACAGACCCATCTGCAAATCAAACAACCTATCAATATGATTCAGGCAGAAATTTAATATCAAAAACAGAGTCTGACGGAAGGACCACCTCCTACACATACGATACTAACGGCAACATGCTGAGCGAGACTGATGCCTTGGGCAATACAACTTCATTTACATACAACAGTTACGGACAGATACTTACAAGCACAGACCCTGACGGAAATACAACAGCATATATTTATGACGCAAATGGCAACCTCATTCAGAAAATTGATGCGCAGGGAAATGTGACCGCGCATACATATGGCTCAAAAGGAGAGCGGCTTTCAACCATAGACGCAAGAGGTTATATTACTGCTTACACTTATGACCAGTACGGGGATGTTGTCTCTGACACTAATGCGTTAAACCAGACAACGACATACACATATGATATTTCAGGCAACATGCTTTCAATGACAGATGCAAACAGCAATACAACAATCTATGAGTATAATTTAGTTGACAGGCTTATAAAAGAGACAAAACCCGATGGCGGCACAACTGCTTACGAATATGACCTGGCAGGAAACAGGACTGCCGTGACTGATGCAAACGGCAACAGGACAACATTTATCTATGACAATCTAAATAGACTTATCAGAACAACAGACCCTGAAGACAATTCAATTAATTATACATATGATTCCGAAGGCAATATGACATCAATGACCACTAAAGATAGCAATGGCAGCATAATGACATATGAAAGCTATGTATATAACGCCTACAACCATCTCATACAAACAACACATGCAGACGGTACATACACAGAACAGAGTTCTGACATTCATGGAAATATTATTTCAAAAAAAGATGAAAACGGAAACATAGCAGCTTACGCCTATGATGCGCTTAACAGGATGTTATCGGTTACAGACGCCGCAGGCGGAGTTACGGCATATACTTATGACAAAAGAGGCAATCTAAAATCCATCACAGATGCCAACGGAAATATAACTACATATAACTACGACAGCCTCAACCGCCTTATCTCAACAACAAGCCCTGACACAGGCACAACAACTTATACTTATGATGTAAATGGAAATATAGTTACGAAAACTGATGCAAACAACATAATGACAACTTATACCTACGATCCTCTGAATCGTCTTATTCAGCTTCAAACTCCTGACTACGAACTTACAGCTTACTCCTATGGCAGTTGCTCTAATGGAACAGGCAAAATTTGTATAATGACCGACTCCTCAGGCACGACATTGTATGAATATGATAAGACAGGCAGGGTGATAAAAGAGACAAAACAGATAGATAATGTCTCTTACATCACAGCATATAGTTACGCTTTAAACGGAAACCTTTTGACAACGACTTATCCCGGCGGAAGGGTTATAATCTATGCCTACAACCAGCAAAACAGAATAACATCAGTCACAGAGACCTCCAGCGGGGCAACAAAAATCCTTGCAAGCGGCATTACTTATCAGTCGTTTGGAGACGCAACATCAATGACGTATGGCAGCGGCATCGTAACACAAAAAACCTATGACGGCAACAGCCGCCTTACAAGCCTTTTAACCCAAAACTCCCAACTCCAGAATCTTAACTCATTTTCATACACAAGGGATAGCTCCGGCAGTATTACGGCAATCATTGACAATCTTAATCCCTTAAAAACAAAAACTTACGCATACGATAAACTCTATCGGCTGACGCAGGCGGCAGGTACATGGGGAACAATTAATTTTTCATACGACAGCGTTGGAAACCGGCAGGTTCAGCAAAAAAATACTGAAACGACTAATTATAACTACAACGCCAATAAACTCATCTCTTACTCAACTCCAGCCTTAACCGCAACCTTTTCATATGACAGCAATGGGAATATGATTGCAGAAAATACACGTCAGTTTATTTATAATCAAAACCAGCGGCTGACACAAATCACTGACACCAGCGCTGTTTTAGGCAAATATATTTATAACAGCAATGGGCAGAGAGTGAAAAAAACCGTTAATGGAGCAGCCGCTATTTTTCATTATGATCAAAACGGTCTGCTGATTGCAGAATCTACAAATACAGGGGTAATTACAGATGAATATGTCTATCTCGGAGGACAACCTCTGGCAAAGATAAGCAAGACAGTCTCAGGCGCCGGCTATAACTATCCTGTGCCGCTGTTCAGAGCAAGCCTCGCCCTTAACATAAACTCAGCATCGCTTGCATCCGGCTGGCTAAGGTATTATTATACCCGTAGCAGACTAAGCCTAAACAGCACATCAATCACAGGAGTTTTAATCTCTGGAGGGACTGCAACAGTGACAGGTGCAGGAACAGTTAACGGGGCATCAGGCTATACTTTTACAGCAACAACAACCAATGGCGTGCCGGATGCAATTGGCATAGAAATTTACAAACCAGACGGCACACTTTACTTTAGCGCCGTCTCTAAAACCATAGCCAGCGGGAATTACAATATAGAAGATAGCAATATATACTACTATCATAATGACCACTTAGGGACACCGGCATTCATGACCAATGAGTCAGAACAGATCGTCTGGCAAGGAGAGTTTATGCCCTTTGGAGAGCCCATATCAGTAACCGGTTCAGTTACAAATAATTTAAGATTCCCGGGACAGTATTATGATGCTGAAATAGGATTAAATCAGAATTATTTCAGGGA
>JACQZD010000166.1 GCA_016207865.1 Nitrospirota bacterium | reverse complement strand
TCTGCGATTGACGGATATTTTGATAAAATCCGTCATGTCTGCGAGCAAACACCGTCCATGAACCTGCACACTCTTTCTTCTTCCCTTCAAAGCCATCTGGATGAAGATTTTTTAAGCCTGGAAGAGGTGCTTAGCAAACTGACCGGGAATCCGGCTTTAAAGGCGCTGCTGTCCGGCTTTGCGATGTGCTATGGTGTAATGCCGAAGGAGATTTCTTTTGCCAATCACAGCAGGATATGTCTCGGACTTTACGAGTCGGTCGCCCGCATCAAAGACGGCGGAGACGCATTGATAAACGCCTTCAGGGAAAAATTCAAAAACTATTCTATAGATATATCCTGCGGCAATTATATTACAGCCCTTGAAGATATACAAAACAGCAAGGTCGCCAGATTTGTATTAAACACAGGCGATGAAGCCGCGGCTGAAAATTGCATATTTACAATACATCCTAAGGAAATTCTAAAGATTTTGCCGGAGCGGCATCTAAGCAAGGCGTTTATCAGCCGGGTCGCATCGCTGGAATCATCAGCAGGGTTTTTCTCAGTATTTGCAGTGCTGGACGACGAATATGATGAACCGGATTTTGATTCAAATATAGTGTCAATCTTTCCTCATCTTGATGTAAACCGCCTGCTGGACCCCATGTTTAAAGACGCTTCGGCGCTGGTAATTATCAAATCAACTGAAGAGGCAAAAGGAAAAACCTACAAAACCATCAATACCTTTGAGCCGTCTTTTTTTGAGCATGTTGAAGAATGGAAGGATTCAAAAACAGGCAGGAGGCCCCGGTCTTACAAAAACTACAAGGAAGAGAAAATTGCAAATATAATGGAACGCATTATTAAAGTGTTTCCAAAATATAAAAACAGAATTCAGGTTATTGATTCGGCGTCAATACTTACATTCAGGGATTACCTGAATAGTCCCGACGGCTCCGCGTATGGAGTGAAACAGAAAATAAGCCAGTATAATCTATTGGGAAAACTGCCGCTGCGCAACTTATATGCTGCAGGACAGAGCTCCCTTTTGCCGGGTATAATAGGCGCCATGATGTCTTCATTCATTGTCGGACGGGCCATTTTAAAAGAAGACCGGTACAATAAATTTCTGGGGCAAAATCTATGAACCTTAAAAGAGTTGTAATAACAGGCGCCGGCGTTATTTCTCCGCTTGGGAATGAGGTCCATTCCTTTATTGAAGGGCTTGAAACGGGGAAAAGCGCGGTCCGTTACATGGAAGAATGGCGCGGGTACACGGGAATGAGAAGTCATGTGGCTGCTCCCGCGGAATTAAAAGATGAAAGAAAAATCCCCCGCCAGAGCAGGCGCTCCATGGGGCGCATGAGCATCTTTGCAGTTCAGGCGTCGGAACAGGCAATTGCAGATTCCGGGATAACGCCCGCTGATATGTCTTCAGGCAGGACCGGCTGTATCATCGGTTCCACAATGGGCAGCGCAAAAAGCATCAACGATGTTTTTGAAACAATGCTGCCTGCCAAGGATTTGAGCAATCTCTCATCATCAATGTTTTTTCAGTGCATGGCTCATACCGCGGCGGCGAATGTTGCGCAATATCTCGGACTGACAGGATATATAATGGCATCAGCGGCCGCCTGCGCCTCATCGCTTCAGGCCGTCGGCACGGCGTATGATTTGATCAGGCTTGGAAGACAGGATATATTTTTATGCGGGGGCGCGGAGGAGCTTCATCCAACGGTAACAGGGTCCTTTGATATACTTTATGCGACTTCGGTTAAATACAATCAGACCCCCCAGAAAACTCCGCGTCCATTTGATAAAGACCGCGACGGGCTGGTCTGCGGGGAGGGGAGCGGAATTCTGGTGCTGGAAGAATATGAACACGCGGTCTGCAGAAACGCAAAAATTTACGCCGAGATTACCGGCTACAGCACATGCGGAAGCGGCTCTCATATGAGCCAGTCGGACAAGCAGTCCATGATTCACTGCATGAATGAAACATTGCACTGCGCGCAAATCACGCCCGGACAGATTGATTACATCAGCGCACATGCCACGGGAACCCAGCAGGGAGATACGGAGGAAGCCGCGGCAATAAGGGAGGTCTTCGGAGGTTCAGCGCCTGTCAGCAGCCTGAAAGGCTATATAGGTCATACGCTCGGAGCATCAGGCGCCATTGAATTAATAGCTTCACTTATAATGATGAAAAAAGGCCTGATTTATCCTACGTTAAACTTGACGGAGGTTGGTTCAGACTGCCGCGGGATTAAGCACGTCACGGAATTGACGCCGAAGAAAATTAATACATTTTTAAAAAATTGCTTTGCCTTTGGAGGCATTAACGCTTCACTTATCTGCAGGAAAATGGAGGCAATAAATGACTGAGCAGGAGATTGTAGAAATAACAAACAAGGTATTTGAAGAGTCCTTTGAAATAGAAAGGGAAAAATTGACGCCGGACGCGCATATATTTACAGACCTCGGACTGGACAGCCTGGACATCGTTGATTTGGTAGTCGCGCTTCAAAAAAGCTTCGGCGTTATGATACGGAATGAGGAAAAGGTCAGGGACATACGGACGCTTCAGGATATTTACAATTTCATATCAGCTATTAAAAAAGAGGAAACAGCGAAAAAATAATTCGTAATTATCAATGAATTATTTTATACTAATTATCTTAAATTTATATTTTTACAGCGCTTTTATGGTTTTTTCCATGATAGGAATCCCCATTTTGACAGTTTTTGTCGTTTTGATATCCCTTTTTGTGTCAAAGCGTTTTGTCATGAAGCGTTTCCGCCGGGCTATAAGCTGGTACGGCAAAGGCATGACGCTGATTCCCTTTCCGTTTATAAAAATAAAATATGAAGAGCAAAAGAAAGAGAATCCGCACGAGCCGTACATCTTTGTGTGCAACCACAGGGCCGCGTCAGATGCTTTTTTGATGTCCGTCCTGCCTCATGAAGCCGTTCAGGTTGTAAATCTCTGGCCCTTCCGCATCCCTGTTTTAGGCTTTTTTGCACGGTCAGCCGGTTATCTGAATATCAGGAGGCTTAGTCACGAATTGTTTCTTGAGAAAGCCGCAAAATTACTGGAAGAAAAAGTCTCAATAATATTCTTCCCCGAAGGGACACGTTCAGGAGATAGGGAAATCGGCAATTTTCACGGCGCAGCCTTCCGCCTGGCGCTGCATTCAAAAGCCGCTATCGCCCCCCTCTGCATCTCCGGAAATGAGAACATGCCTCCCAGGGGCTCATGGCTTATGCGGCCCGGAACCATAAGGATACGCAAGCTGGCGTCAATTCAGTGGAAGGATTATAAAGATATGCACGTATTCGCATTAAAAAATAAGGTGCGGGAAATTATCAGCAATGAACTTGCCCTGATGGAACAATGAAAATGAATAGTTTTTACAAATACAAAAATATTGAATTCTCCAAGCCTGCCGCAATCAGGGATGCGCAGGAAATAATTTTAAAGAATCATCTTTATTACATTTTTAATATTTCTCCTTATTACCGCAGGGATTTAAACGGCATTGATTTAAATAAGATAACTCTTAAAAATTTGTCTTCGCTTCCTTTTACTGATAAATCAGCATTTGAAAACCACAATAACGAACTGCTTGCAGTGCCTGCGTCTGAAATCGTTGACATTGTCTTGTCTTCAGGGACCACCGGCCAGCCTACGAAGATAATGTATACTGAGAATGATTTAAAAAGGCTGGCTTATAATGAGGAACTGTCCTTTGCGGGCTGCGGCATAAACAGTGATGATACCGTCCTCCTCACATGCACGATGGACAGGTGTTTCATTGCAGGGCTTGCGTATTATCTCGGGATAAGGGCGCTCGGCGCAGCCGCAGTAAGAAACGGGCTCAACAGTTTTGAAAGCCATATGGAAATTATAAACCGCCTGAAACCCACTGCAATTGTCGGAGTGCCGTCGTTTCTTCACAAATTGGGACTGTTCCTGCAGTCAAAAGGCATTGAACCCCGCAAAACCAACATAACAAAGCTTGTATGCATCGGAGAGCCTCTGCGGGACAGGGACCTGTCTTTATTGAAAATGGGCGGGTATCTTGAGGAAATATGGGGCGCGAAGGTATTTTCCACATATGCGTCTTCAGAGACCATTACGACATTCTGCGAATGCACGGCGCAGAAGGGCGGACACCTTCATCCCGAACTTGCAATAGCTGAAATTGTCAATGATAACGGAGAAGTCCTGCCGCCGGGAGAAATTGGAGAGGTGGTAGTAACGACTTTCTTCATTGAGGGGATGCCTTTGCTCAGATTCAAGACGGGAGACGTGAGCTTATTGATTGACGAGCCGTGCGGGTGCGGCAGGTTTTCACCGAGGCTCGGACCGATAATCGGAAGAAAAAAACATATGATTAAATACCGCGGCACAACTCTGTATCCGCAGGCAGTATATTCTGTACTTGACGAGATGGGGGAAATTGCTGAATACTATATAGCGGTAACCAGCGATTTTGATCTTTCAGACGCGCTGAAGGTGTATGTTTCAATTAAAAATAATTCCTGTTCCGCAGAAATGATAATGGATAAATTACAGGCGCATTTAAGAGTCAGGCCGGAGGTTATAATCTCAAGCGAAGAGGAAATCAGGACGCAGGTATTTGCAGGAAATTCACGAAAGGCGATCCGTTTTATAGACAGGAGAACAAATCAATGATGAGATGCCTGCCGCGCATTTACGGCGCAGAATTTTCACGGGAAGAAATGAAAAGAACCTCGGATAACGGCGGACTTTTGTCCATGGAAATTGAGTTTAACCGCGAGTGCAATTTCAACTGTATTTATTG